>DATDMJ010000069.1:0-12042 GCA_036518855.1 Gaiellaceae bacterium
CAGCACCCGCCGCACCGCGTCCTCCGTCAGCGTCGTCTCCGCGAGCACCGTCTTCCCGTGACCGCTCTGGAAGTACTCGAAGGAGGGCTTCTTGTCGCCGCCCATGTTGGCCTCGAGGATCGAGCGCTCCGGTTTCACCGGCGCCCGTTCCATGACGTAGCCCATGTTCAGGACGTAGGCGTTGC
This sequence comes from Gaiellaceae bacterium, assembly GCA_036518855.1. Lineage (GTDB taxonomy): Bacteria > Actinomycetota > Thermoleophilia > Gaiellales > Gaiellaceae > AC-32. The sequence continues at coordinate 186 of DATDMJ010000069.1, forward strand.
GGGTCATCATGTTCGCGCCGACCGCGTCGCCTGTCGTCCAACGCCAGAGCACGTGGCACATCGGCCCGACGACGTGCGTCTTCACCTCGCGCAGCCGCGCGAACTTCGACAGGGACGGGTCGTCCTGCTCCGCGAGCCAGGCGCGCATCGCCTCGAGCTCGCCCTCGATCCAGCGCGCGAGCACGATCGCATCCGCGGCCGAGCTGCAGATGAAGCACGAGGCGCGCGTGATCCGGTCGGCGAGGACGTAGGTCCGGAAGCCGCCCGACTCGGCGACCGCGCGCGCCCCGCGGTGCATCGACGCCGAGAGGCCGCCCTCGGTGTGGGCCAGCGGCACGAAGACAGAGTCGCTCGTGCGGCCGCTCTCGGCCACCGCGCCGTCGGGCTCGCGGAGCTCGTACTCGCCCAGTTCGACCTCGATCGGGCCGACCACCGACACCGGGATCACGGCTGCGCCGGTCAGCATCTCCTGCGCCCGCACGAAGGGCTCGAGGTCGATCGCCGTCACGGTCCCGTCCAGCTCGAGCGCCTCCTGGCGCGCCCTGATCGACTCGGGATCGTTCTTCCGCGGCCACTTCCGCACGTCCATGGCTCGGAGCTTAAGCTGCCGTTGATGGCGACCGAGCAAGTCATGGACCCGGAGCGCGAGGCCCACGAGGCCTTCAAGGGCGTTCTCCGCGACTACGAGCTGGCGAAGCGCCAGGAGTGGCAGGTGCGCGACCTCCCGTGGGGCGACGTCCCGCCGATCCCCGAGGGAAAGGGGTCGCCGCAGCGGCAGGCCCGGCGCAAGGACATGTGGCGCTCGGTGCTCACGCAGCAGCTCCAGGCGGACATGCTCGCGTGCGAGATGTCGTCACAGCTCCTCAACATCGCGCCCGATCCCGAGGCGAAGCTCTACTACTCGACGATGGTGCAGGACGAGTCGCGCCACACCGAGGCGTGGCTGAAGCTGATCGAGGAGGCAGGCGGCACCGCCGAGCGCGATCCGTATCTCGACCAGCTCGCGCACATGACGCTGGAGGCGGACACGCTCGAGGAGAAGGTCTTCCAGATGCAGGTCTTCTACGAGCGGCTGATCATCTCGCGGTTCCGCCTGATCGCCCGCGCCTCGCGTGGCACCGTGCTCGAGGACCTCTGCAACCGGCTGACGACCGACGACGGCATCCACCACGGCGCGGGGATGGCGTACGAGAAGGTGCTGCTCCGCGGGGCCGATGCGAAGACCAAGCGCGCGCTCGTGGACGCGGCCAACCGGCTGCTGCCGACCTTCGTGGAGCACGCGCTCTGGCGACCGAAGGAGCGCGCGTTCATCGGCGCGGCGATGCGCTCGCGAGACATCGAGAACCTGAAGAAGGACATCGAGATCGGCGTCCGCCTGGCCCAGTCGCTCGGGCTCGACGTGAGCGACGTCGAGCTCCCGTTTCCCTAGGCTCATGGTCGCGACGCTGATGGACGGCGCCGCGCTCGCGGCCAGGATTCGCGCCGAGTTGGGCGACGAGGTCGCGGAGCTCGGCGAGATCGGGCTCGCGACGATCCTCGTGGGCGAGGACCCTGCCTCCCAGATCTACATCCGGCTCAAGCACGAGGCGGCGGAGGCAGCCGGGATACGCGCGGTCGACAAGCGCCTGCCAGAGGAGACGAGCCAGGAGGAGTTGGAAGCGTCCGTGCTGGAGTTGAACGAGGACGACTCGATCGACGGCATCCTCGTCCAGACGCCGCTGCCGCCGCACATCGATGAGCCGCGCGTGATGCGGACGATCGACCCGATGAAGGATGTCGACGGCCTCCATCCGCTCAACGCCGGCCAGCTCTACTTCGGCAGCCCGACGCTGGCTCCGGCGACGCCGGTCGGCATCATGCGGCTGCTCGAGGAGTACGGGGTTCAGATCTCGGGTGCGCGCGCGGTGGTTGTCGGCCGCAGCCTGATCGTCGGCAGGCCCGTGGCGATGCTGCTCCTGCACGAGAACGCGACGGTCACGATCTGCCACTCGCGGACGGAGGACCTCGCCCGCCAGACGCTCGACGCGGACATCCTCGTCGCGGCCGTTGGCCAGGCCGGCGTGATCTCGCCCGACATGGTCAAGGCCGGCTCGGCGGTCGTGGACGTCGGGATGAACAGGACCGAGGCGGGTTTGGTCGGGGACGTCGATCCCGGCGCCGCCGAGCGCGCGGCCTTCATCACCCCGGTGCCGGGCGGCGTAGGCCCGATGACGATCGCGATGCTGCTCCAGAACACGTTGAGGGCCGCACGCTTCCGCCGAAGGCTCCTTGCCTTCCCCAGCGTTCGCGGCTAACCTTCGCGCCGCTTCACGTAGGTCGGCGGCTCGGTGCCCGGGCCGTCGTTGTTTGTGCAGGAAGGGAGTACCGATTTGCCCAAGGGCACCGTCAAGTGGTTCTCGAACGAGAAGGGCTATGGCTTCATCGAGCGCGAGGGCGGCGAGGACGTCTTCGTCCATTTCTCGGCGATTGCGGGGGAAGGCTACAAGTCGCTGACCGAGGGTCAGCAGGTGGAGTTCGAGGTCGTGCAGGGCGACAAGGGCCTGCAGGCAGCGAACGTTCAGCCGGCCTAGAACCTTTCCGGAACCGAAAGTCGACGGGGCCCCGGAAGGGGCCTCGTCTCGTTTGGGAGGATTGATCTCGATGGCGATTTCGAGGGACGAGGTGCTCCACGTGGCGCGGCTCGCGCGGCTCGAGCTGGGCGAGGACGAGCTCGAGCGCTTCGCCGAGCAGCTGAACGCGATCCTCGAGGCGGTCGGGAAGGTCGCGGAGCTCGACCTCGAGGGCGTCGAGCCGACCGCGCATCCGCTCGACCTCATGAACGTGTGGGCAGAAGACGAGCCGCGGCCCTGCCTGAGCGTCGACGAGGCGCTGGCGAACGCTCCCGATCGCGAAGGCGGGTCGTTCCGCGTCCCGGCGGCGTGACGCGATGAGCGGCCCCGTGAAGTCACAGTTCCGGCACGGTCGCGTGACAGACACGCACAACCGGGATGGGTACCGTGTCTGTAGGGGTCCCGGGGGACCCCTGGGGGCAGTTTGGGAGGCGGTCGCGGTGCGGAGTCGCGCGTGATCGACACGCTTCGCCTCACCGCCGAAGAGGCCGCGGGGCTGCTCGAGCGCGGGGAGGTCTCGCCCGCCGAGCTGCACCGCGCCTATCTCGACGCGGCCGCCGAGCGCAACGACGAGCTGAACGCCTACCTCTGCACCGTCGACGACGGCGCCCACGGGGCAACGAGCGTCCCGATTGCCTTCAAGGACATCGTCTCGACCAAAGGCGTCGAGACCACCGCGGGCTCGAAGATCCTCGCCGGCTACCGCCCCGTCTTCGACGCTACAGTCGCGGCGCGCTGCAAGGACGCGGGCCTGGCGCTGATCGGCAAGACGAACATGGACGAGTTCGCGATGGGCTCGTCGACCGAGAACTCGGCGTACGGCCCGACGCGCAACCCGTGGGATCCGACCCGCGTGCCGGGCGGCTCCTCCGGCGGCTCGACGGCAGCCGTCGCAGCCGGGCTCGCTCCCTGGGCTCTGGGCTCAGACACGGGCGGCTCCATCAAGCAGCCCGCCGCCCTCTGCGGCGTCGTCGGCCTGCGACCTACCTACGGCGCCGTCTCGCGTTACGGCATCGTCGCGTTCGCCTCGAGCCTCGATCAGATCGGCCCGGTCGCCAAGACCGTCCGCGACTGCGCGCGCCTCTACGAGATCATCGCCGGCCGCGACCCGTGCGACACGACGACCGTGGAGCTGCCCGAGCCGGTCGCCGTTCCCGACGCGGGGGATTTGAAGGGCCTCCGGATCGGCGTGCCCACGGAGCTGAACGAGGCCGAGGGGATCGAGGCGGGAGTGCGTGAGCAGGTCGGGCACGCGCTCGACCTGGCCCGCGATCTGGGCGCGGAGATCGGCGAGTGCCGGCTGCCGCGCTCGGTCGAGTACGGCCTGCCCTGCTACTACCTGATCGCCCCGTCCGAGGCTTCGTCCAACCTCGCCCGCTACGACGGCGTCCGCTACGGCCTCCGTTCGACACCGAACGGCGACGTCCGCGCGATGTACGACCGCACCCGCCACGACGGGTTCGGCGACGAGCCCAAGCGCCGGATCATGCTGGGCACCTACGCGCTGTCGGCCGGGTACTACGAGGCGTTCTACGGCCAGGCGCAGAAGGTGCGGACGGTCATCCGCGACGAGCACGCCGCGGCCTTCGAGCAGTTCGACGTGCTCGTCAGCCCGACGTCTCCGACGGTCGCATTCGAGCTGGGCGCCCGCACGGCGGATCCGCTCGCCATGTATGCGGCCGACCTGCTCACGATTCCCTCGAACCTGGCAGGTCTCCCAGGCCTCTCGATCCCCTGCGGTCTCTCGAACCGGCTGCCGGTCGGCCTGCAGCTGATCGGAAGGCAGTTCTCCGAGAACCTCCTCTTCCGCGCAGGCCACGCGCTCGAGCGCGCGCTGGAGTTCGACTTCGTCCCGGAGCGGTACCGATGAGCGCGTGGGAACCGGTCATCGGGCTCGAGATCCACGTCCACCTGAAGACGCGGACGAAGATGTTCTGTCGCTGCCCGGTCGCGTATTTCGAGCCGCCGAACACCCAGACGTGCCCGGTCTGCCTCGCGATGCCGGGCTCGCTGCCGGTGCCGAATCGAAAGGCGGTGGAGTGGACGATCCTGCTCGGGCTCGCCCTCGGCTGCGAGATCGCCCCGCGCGCGATCTTCCACCGCAAGAACTACTTCTACCCCGACAACCCCAAGGGCTACCAGATCTCCCAGTACGACGAGCCGCTGTGCGTGAACGGCAAGGTGCTCGTCCCGGGCGCGGACGGCGACGCCGAGGTCGGAATCGTCCGCGCACACCTCGAGGAGGACGCGGCGAAGACGGTCCACGTGGGCGGGGCCGAGGGGCGGATTCACGGGGCGGAGAGCTCGCTCGTCGACTTCAACCGAGCGGGGACCCCGCTCGTCGAGATCGTCACCGCGCCGGACCTACGTTCGGCCGACGAGGCGAAGCGCTTCCTGCAGCTGCTGCGGCAGACCGTCGTAGAGCTCGGGATCTCCGACGCCGAGATGGAGAAGGGCTCGATGCGCTTCGACGTGAACGTGTCGGTGCGCGAGGTGGGGGAGACCGAGTTCCGCACGCGCACCGAGCTCAAGAACATGAACTCGTTCAACTTCGCGGCGAAGGGGATCGAGCGCGAGATCACGCGCCAGGTCGGGATCTACGAGGCGGGCGGCACCGTCGAGCAGGAGACGCTGCACTTCGACCCGGGCAACGAGTCGGCCGCGCCGTTGCGGTCGAAGGAGGAGGCGCAGGACTACCGGTACTTCCCGGAGCCGGACCTCGTGCCGCTCCAGCCCGACCGGGAGCTCGTCGGGCGGTTGCGCGGCGAGCTGCCCGAGCGGCCGTGGGAGCGCATTCGCCGCCTCGAGACCGAGGTCGGGCTCACGCTCGCCGAGGGGTTGGTCACGAGCGGCCGCGACGAGCTCTATTCGCGGATCCCGGGCGAGCGCGACGCGGTCGCGAACGTCGTCATGAACGAGCTCGCGGCGACCGGGATCGACCCGGCCGCGGTACACGCGGAGGAGCTGGGAAAGGTGATCGCCGCGCGGGCGGGCATCCCTCGCTCGGCGTTCGCGGAGGCGCTGGCGGCGAGCGGGTCGGAGGGTTTCTCGGCCGACCGCTATCTGGCCGAGGCGGCGATCGCGGACGTCGGCGAGCTCGACCCGGTGATCGACCGGATCCTCGGCCAGAACCAGCAGCAGGTCGAGGCCTATCGCGGCGGCAAGGAGGGCCTGCTCGGGTTCTTCGTCGGCCAGGTGATGAAGGAGACGGGCGGAAAGGCGAACCCGAAGGTCGTCAACGAGCGGGTGCGCGAGAAGCTGAAGGCTTGAGCCACGCAGCGGCGCGCTCGTTCGGATCAAGCATCGTTCCCGCGCAAGGCTACCCAGACCCCGTCGTCGCCCAAGGCGACAGGTCAGGGCTGTTCAGGCGGGGACTTCTAGTAGATGGTCGGCAGGTCGTTGACCTTCGTGAGAGCCTCTTCCAGCGTCGAGGTCTGGTAGATCTCAACCGTGTTCCACTGGCCGAGCCTCGCCTGGAAGGCGAACTCGCGCACCGTGCTCAAGTCGTCGGCCTCGACAGCCACAAAGACCATGTGGTTGTTCATTGGAACGTAGGTGGCGAGGAGCTTGACGCCCAGGTTCTCGGCCAGATCGGGTATCTGAGCGGCACCCTCTTGCGAGAGCTTGCGGATCGTCTCGTTGGCTGACGGGCACAGGTCGGGTGGATGCTGACCGACGATGAGGTACTGCACGGATGACCCTCCTCTGGTCGAAGACGCCCGACCCTAACACCATCCAGGGTCGCAACACGCGCCTTCGCTGGTGCTGCATTGCGCGTTGACGGCCACCGCGGTCCTGATGAGCCCTGCGCTATTCGCAAGGCGATGGGCAGGTCAGTTGGGGAGAGTTACCTGCCCATCGCCTGAGGCCGGCAAGGCCGCAGTCTCCTCGCGAGTCTCAGCGGCATGAGCGCTCGCGTTTCTACCGGCCTCGACTCCGCGCCTGGCCTCCGGAGCCTTGAGCGCCGATTGATAGGCAGGTGCCGGCGACATTTCAAGAGGACTCCGCCAGGCCCTTCCCGCTCTTTGCGGCAAATGCTGTCGTGTGGGCACCACGATGCTCGAGGTCGAGCCGGCGACTCGTTGATTCGCGGCACCGTTCGCTCTGTCTTGCCGGTGTAGGGATTCGTCTGCATTCGTCACAGCGCCACAGAGTCGGCGTTGAGCATGTAAGGCTGAATCCGGTGTCCTGCCGACTCCTGGTCGCCGATTCGTCCGCCCCAGAAGTTGGCGCTCTTTCCGAAGATCGTTCGCCCTGTCCCGCTTCGTAAGTGTTTGCATACAGAGCCGCACGGAGTACGGTCTCCGAGACGCGCCGCTCGAAAGTCTGCGCGGGCGCCTGCGGTTTCACAACCCGGGAGTTTCCACAGTTTCCACAACGAGCTGGGAATGAATGTTGGACCGACCGAGGAGTCTGCGTTGCCGCCTGAGCGTCGGCTTCCCGGCGATTTTGTCTCCGAGGATCTGCAAGCCGACTGCGCTCGCTTCCTGGACGAGCTGCGCGCAAGAATCGTATTCCGCCGTCAGCCGCCTCCTGAAGAAGCAAGCGAGGCAGACGCTCAGTCGCCTCCGAACTCGCGTTCCGCGCACGCCGGACAGTAGCGCGCCAGGTAGCCGAAGCCGATCGGCGACTGAGCCCAAGGGAACGAGCCGGCTCAACTTGGGTAACTACCTAACCGAAACACATAAAACGGTATGCGTGCCTACCGGTCCAGACTTGCTGCGGTCCTGTCCGTTATCGCCGCCCTTGCCTTCGCGCCCGCGGCGCTAGCGTCGCGCGACGCTGGAATCGCCGCCCTGCAGGTAGCCCTCCACGCGCGCGGCCTTTACGCCGGCACGATCGACGGGGTTCGCGGCCCCGCGACGACGGCCGCGGTGAGGCGCTTCCAGGTCCGCGCCGGCCTCACCGTCACCGGCGTCGCCAACGCCGCGACGCGGCGCGCCCTGGGCCGCTACGGCCGCTACCTCCTCGGCAGCCGGCCGCTGACGCGCGGGGCCGCAGGCTGGGACGTCGCGGCGCTCCAGTTCCTGCTGGCCTGGCACGGCTTCCCCTCGGCGACGTTCGACGGCGGCCTCGGCCTCCGTACCGAGACGGCGTTGCGACGCTTTCAGCGCTGGGCCGGCCTGCCGGTGGACGGCGTCGCGGGAGGGGCCACCATCGCCGCGCTCCGAAGGGCTCCGGCCACCTGTCCGATCTCGCTCGCCTGGCCGCTGCAGGCGGCGGTGGGCGATCCGTTCGGCCCGCGCGGCACCCGCTTCCACGCGGGCATCGACCTGCTCGCGAGCCGCGGGACGCCCGTCGCCGCCGCAGCACCGGGCCGGGTCGCGTTTGCCGGCTTCGCGCGAGGCGGCTGGGGCAAGCTCGTCGTCGTCGTCCATCGGGATGGCGTCCAGACGCTGTACGCGCACCTCTCGACGATCGACGTCCGCCGGGGCGCAAGCGTGAGGACGGGCGAGCAGCTCGGCCGGGTCGGCGCGACCGGCGACGCGACGGGTCCGCACCTTCACTTCGAGGTTCGCGTCCGCGGCGCGGCCGTCGACCCGAGCACCGCGCTGCCGTAACCGGTCCCGGTAGTACTCTCGGGACAGTGCCCGAGAAGCGCTACCTCATGACCCCGGGGCCGACCCCGGCCCCGCCGGAGGTGCTGGCCGCGATCGCGCAGCCGGTGATCCACCACCGCGGGCCGGACTACAAGAAGCTCTACGCCGAGTGCCTCGGCCGGCTGCGCGAGGTCTTCCGCACCGAGTCCGAGGTGCTGCTCTTCGGCGCGTCCGGGACCGGCGCGATGGAGTCCGCGGTCGCGAACCTCTGCTCGCCCGGGGACCCGGTGCTCGTCGTTTCGGCCGGATACTTCGGCGAGCGCTGGGCGAAGCTGGCGAAGGCCTACGGCGCCGACGTCGACCAGCTCCGCTACGACTGGGGCGAGATTCCCTCGGCGGACGACGTCGCCTCGCGTCTGAGCGAGCGCGCCGCCACGGCAGTCTTCCTGACGCAGTCCGAGACGTCGACGGGAGTCGTCTCCGACCTCCAGCCCCTTGGAGCAGCGGCACGCGCGGCCGGCGCGCTCACCGTCGTCGACGCGATCTCCAGCCTCGGCGCCGTTCCGCTCGAGACCGATGCTTGGGCGATCGACGTCGTGGCGGCCGGGGCGCAGAAGGCGCTGATGACCCCACCCGGGCTCGCGATGGTCTCCGCCTCGGAGGCAGCCTGGGAGAAGAGCACGACCGCGACTTCGCCGAGCTACTACTTCGACTGGGAGATCACGCGCAAGGGCCAGTCGACCCTCGACGCGCCCGTGACGCCTCCGGTCTCGCTCGTGGCCGGCCTGAACGTCGCGCTGGGGATCATTCTCGAGCAGGGCCTCGACGCCGCGTTCGAGCGGCACATCAGGCTCGGCCGCGCTTGCCGTGAGGGTGTCAAGGGGATGGGCCTCGAGCTGTTCTCGCCCGACGACGACAGCTCTGCCGTCGTCACCGCGGTGCGTGCGCCCGACGGCATCGATTCGGACGAGCTCGTCCTGCTGCTACGCGACCGGTACGGCGTCACGCTCGCGCCCGGCCAGGGCGACCTGAAGGGGAAGATCTTCCGCATCGGCCACATCGGCTACTACGACGTCTTCGACATCACCACCGCGCTGGCGGCAGTCGAGCTCGCGCTGATCGAGCTCGGCGCCGAGGTCGAGCGCGGCGCCGCCGTCACCCGCGCGCTCGAGGCATTCGAGCACACCACCGTTTGAACAGGCCGCGCGTCTTGATCCGCGAGCCGATCGCGGAGGCCGGGATCGATCTCCTGCGCGAGCGCTTCGAGGTGGACGTCGACTCCAACGGCGACCTCGCCGCCAAGATCGGCGGCTACGACGCGATCGTCATCCGCTCAGCGACGAAGCTGACCGCGGAGCTGCTCGAGCAGGCCGACCAGCTCAAGGTGATCGGCCGGGCGGGCGTGGGGGTCGACAACGTCGACGTCGAGGCCGCCACACGGCGCGGGATCGTGGTGGCCAACGCCCCCGAGTCGACCGTCACCTCAGCGGCTGAGCACACGATCGGGCTCCTGGTCGCGCTCGCCCGCAACATTCCGCAGGCCCATGCGGCGCTGAAGCAGGGACGCTGGGAGCGCTCGGCCTGGGGTGGGATCGAGCTCGAGGGCAAGACGCTCGGCGTGCTCGGCTTCGGCCGGATCGGCCAGCAGGTGGCCCGCCGTGCGCTCGGCCTCGGCATGCGCGTCGTGGCCTACGACCCGTTCGTCGCAAAGGAGCGCTTCCGCGAGCTCGGCGTCGAGCGCGGCGAGGGCCCGGACGAAGTACTGGGCGGCGCCGAGTTCTTGACCCTTCACCTGCCATTGACCGCCGAGACGCGCGGCTTCCTCGGCCGCGACGCGATCGAGAAGCTTCCCCAGGGCGCGCGCGTGATCAACGCCGCGCGCGGCGAGCTCGTCGACGAGGAGGCGCTGGCCGATGCCCTCCGTTCGGGCCGGCTCGCCGCAGCCGCGCTGGACGTCTACTCCGAAGAGCCGTACTCCGGCCAGCTGCTCGAGCTCGAAAACGTCGTGGTGACGCCGCATCTCGCCGCTTCCACGGAGGAGGCTCAAGACCGCGCCGGGGTCATCGTGGCAGAGCAGGTCGCCGCAGCCCTCGAGGGCGCCGTGGTGACCAACGCGGTCAACATCCCTGCGATCCGCGCAGAGGATCTCGAGCTGCTCGGGCCGTTCATCCCACTCGCCGCGAAGCTCGGCCGCCTGGCGATGGAGCTGGCTCAAGGACGCGCGGAGCGGATCACGCTCTCGTACTACGGCTCGCTGGCCGGCTACGACACGCGCCTCCTGACGGCCGCCGCGCTCAACGGTGCGTTCCAGGGCCGCTCGGAGCAGCACGTCAACTACGTCAACGCGCCGGTGATCGCCGCCGAGCGGGGGATCGAGGTGCTCGAGGAGCGGCGCCGCGCGAGCCGGGACTTCACGAATCTCGTCCGCGTCGAGGTGCGCGCGAACGGCGACCAGGTCCGCGTCGCCGGCACCACCATCGGCAACGAGAACCGCCAGTGGCTCGTGAGCGCGCTCGGCTTCGAGCTCGAGATGGAGCTGGCGCCGCTGATGGTGTTCTTCCGCTACGACGACGTGCCGGGAATGATCGGCCGCGTGGGCACGCTGTTCGGCGAGTCGGGCGTGAACATCGCGAACATGGCCGTCTCGCGTACGCGCCGCGGCGGCAAGGCGCTGATGGCGCTCTCGATCGACACCGAGCCGCCGGCCGAGCTCGCGGAGAGCGTACGCGCCCAGGGCTTCGACGACGCGCGCGTGATCTCGCTCTCCTAGGTCGGCTCGGGGCGGGGGTTCAGCCGCCGCGCGATCCGTGCGATCACGCGGTCGAGTTTCTCGATGATCGTGTAGTGGCGCTTCTGCTCGACGATGCGCTCGATGGGTCCCTTGACGTGACCGGGGCGGACGACGAAGTGCGTCGGGTCCTCGCGCACGCGCTCGTACTCCTCGATCGGCAGGGGGACGTGCTCGGTGCACGTCGAGTCGCCACACTCGCAGATGAAGTGGCCGACGTCGGCATCCAGGCGGTCCGAGGCCTCCCGGATTCCCTCGTTCACGTTCCGGAAGAGCGACTCGGTCTTCGCGATTCGCTCGCGGGTTCTCTTCATTGGCAAGACAACGCGCGAAGCGCCGATTCGGATGCGCGGGCTACGCTGAGAGCGTGTCGACGAAAGCATGGCCAGAGCCGGTGGCGCGCGTGACCTCGTACCTGCGCGTTGCGGGCGCCGAGGTTCGCGTCGAGGAGTTTTCTGAGGGCACGCCGACCGCTCAGGCGGCAGCCAGCGCAGTGGGTTGTGAGCTCGCGCAGATCGTGAAATCGCTCGTCTTCATCTGCGACGGGAGGCCCGTCGTGGCGATGGTCCCGGGCGATCGCCGCGCCGACGCCGGCAAGATCGCGAGCGCAGCGGGCGGCGGTTCCGCGCGGATCGCGGGCGTCGAGGAGGTGCAGGACGCGACGGGCTTCGAGCCGGGCGCCGTCGCCCCGTTCCCGCTGCCGCGAGTCGACCGCGTCTTCATCGACCGGACGTTGCTGAGCCACCGGCTCGTCTGGATCGGGGCCGGCTCGGACCGGCACATGGCAGCGCTCTCGCCTGCCGAGCTCGTCCGTCTTTCGCGCGCCCGACCGATGGACGTTGTCGCTGCGCATACTTAACATCCGTTCTAAAGGAGGCTTGCGGCATGCGTGAGACCGAGAAGATCTGGATGAACGGAGA
>DATDMJ010000070.1:0-13855 GCA_036518855.1 Gaiellaceae bacterium
AGCTCTCGCGCGCGTCCGGCGGCGGCCATCGCCGAGAGCAGCGTCCCGACCGCGCAGATCCCGAGATCGGCGAGGAGGACTCCGGCGATCGTCGCCCAGCCGACCGGCCGGAAGAAGAGCGCGAAGGCCGGCAGCGCGACGACCTCTGCGACCGCCAGGAACGCGAAGGTCGCAATGCCCTTCGCGAGCCAGATCGCGCTGCGGTCGCACGGGGCGAGGACGAGCGCATCGAGCAGCCCTTGCTCCCGCTCCGCGACGAACGCGCGGCCGAGGCCGAGGAGCGCCGTGAAGATGATCGCCACCCAGAGCAGGCCGAGCTCTGCGAGCCGCGACGAGCCGGAAGGCAAGGCGAAGTGGAAGACCGCGAGGATCGAGAGCACGAAGAGCAGCATCGCCGGCAGCGTGTCGCGGGCCCGCAGCTCGAGCCGCAAGTCCTTGCGTGCGAGCACCGCGGCGTCGCCGAAGTACCTACGCAAGCGCCAAGCTCCCGCTCGCGAGCGGCGCGACCCGTTCGGGATCGTGCGTGGCGACGAGCAGCGTCCGCCGGCCGCGCATCCCGGCCAGCTCGCGGTCGAGCAGCTCGGCGCCGTCCGAGTCCAGCCCCGAGAACGGCTCGTCGAGGATCAGCAGCTCGGGCTTGTGCAACAGCGCGCGGCAGAGCGCGAGCCGCTGCAGCTGTCCACGCGACAAGGCCGAAGCCCGCTCGCGCCGTGAGTCCCACAGGCCGAAGCGCTCGAGCAGCATCCCGATCCGCTCACGCCGCTCGGGCACCCGGTAGAGCCGCCCGTAGAGATCGAGGTTCTCGAGCGCCGTCAGCTCCCGGTAGACGAGCGGCTCGTGGCCGAGGAACCCGATCCCGCTGCGGTCGGGCTCGACCTCGAGCGTGCCGCCGCTCGGAATCGCGAGCCCGGCGCACATCCGCAAGAGCGTCGTCTTCCCGGCTCCGTTCGGCCCGGTGACGACGAGGAACCCACCGCGCTCGAGGTCGAAGCTGAGCCCCTCCAGCACGCGCTTGAACCCGTAGCGCTTCGAGAGCTCCCGTGCCGCGATCACGGCGCCACCAGCTCGTGCCAGAGGAGGTCGCCGCCGCGGTCCAGGTCGAGAGCGTCTCCTTCGTCGTAGCAGGCGACCTGCGTGAAAGGCGAGACCGAGATCGCCTCCCGCCAACGGCCGACCGTCCAGAACGCGCAGCGGTGCTCGTCCACCACAACCTCCCCTGCACGCGGGCCGGCGAGGATCTCCACCCGAGACCGTGACCGCTCGTCGCCGACCGCCTCCCAGACGACGTGCAGCCTGGTCCCGTCCCGCTCCGCCTCCCACTCCGAGCGCCAGCGCTCTCCCTCCGCTGCGAACACGCCCTGCTGCACCAGATATCGCGCCCCCGGCTCGAGGTGGCTCGCCATCGCTTCGAGGTGCGGTCGGAGCCCCTCGCGGCCGAGCACGCCGACAGTACTGACCGCGCTGACAGCTCCGTCGAAGCGCCTGCCGAGATCGAAGTCGGTCATGTCCGCGCGCACGACCTCACAGCCGCGGGCCCGCGCAAGGGCAAGCATCTCCTCGGAGAGATCGATGCCCACGACGTCGAGACCGCGCGCCGCCAGCGCCGCAAGCATCCGCCCCGAGCCGCAACCCGGCTCTAGCACGGTGCGGCACCCGTGACCGAGCCGCTCAGCGAGCCACGCAGCCTCCTCCGAGAGATCCCAGTCGAAGGCGATGTCGTAAAGCTCCGCCTCTCCCGCGTAGATGCTCACAGCGAGTCCAGGAGCACGAAGACGAAGAACGCGACCGAGATGACGCCGTTCATCGTGAAGAACGCCGTGTCGAGCCGGCGCAGGTCGCCCGGGCGCACGAGCGAGTGCTCATACGCAAGCAGTCCGGCCACCGTGGCCACGCCGAGCCAGTAGAAGACGCCGACGTCGAGGCCGAGACCCGCCGCGACCAGCAGCGCAACCGTTCCTACGTGGAAGACGCGCGCGGCCCGGAAAGCGCCGCGCTCGCCGAAGCGCGTCGCGATCGACTGGAGCCCCTGCGACCGGTCGATCTCGAGGTCTAGCAGCGAGTAGAAGCAGTCGAAGCCAGCGACCCAAAGCGCCACCGCGCCGCCGAGCGCCCACGCCTCCCACGGGATCGTCCCGGTGATCGCCGCCCAGGCCCCAATCGGCGCGAGCCCGTCGACGGCGCCGAGCCAGAGGTGGCACCACCACGTCCAGCGCTTCAGGTATGGGTAGATCACGAAGCCCGCGACGGGGATCGGCCAGAGCCAGTGGACCAGCGGGTCGAGCTGGAACACGGCGACAAGGAAGACGGCCAGCGACGCGGCGCAGAAGAGGCCGACCTGCAGCGGCGAGAGCAGTCCTGAAGGCAGCTCGCGCCGGGCGGTGCGCGGATTGCGCGCGTCGAGGCCCGCGTCGATCAGCCGGTTGAGCCCCATCGCGAGCGAGCGGGCGCCGACCATCGCGACGGTGATCCAGAGCAGGTCGTGCGCGCTCGGCACGCCGCCGACGGCGAGAAATGCGCCGACGTACGCGAACGGCAGCGCGAAGACCGTGTGCTCGAACTTGACTAGCCGGGCGAAGCGAGCCGGATACGCCAGCGCCGTCATGTCTGCCGGTGCGCGGTCGGTTCACCGGCGAGCAGCGAGACCGCGTGGGCCAGCGCCGGCCGCAGCACCTCGAACCCGTCGCGGCAGCCGCCGGGCGAGCCGGGCAGGTTGACGACCAGCGCGCGTCCGCGGACGCCGGCGACCCCGCGCGAGAGCAGCGCGTGCGGCGTCTTCGCCAGCGAGTCGGCCCGCAGCGCCTCGGCGATCCCGGGCGCCTGGCGCTCGAGCACCTCGAGGGTCGCCTCGGGCGTGACGTCGCGAGGGCCGAGGCCCGTGCCGCCGGTCGTCAGGACCAGAGCCGACTCCTCCGCAAGCTCTGCGATGGCCTCGGCGATCGCGTCCCGCTCGTCGGGCACGACGCGCCGGTCGACCTCGTAGCCCTCCTCGCCGAGCAGCGCCGCGAGCAGGTCGCCGCTCGCGTCCTCCCGCACCCCCTCGGAAACCCCGTCCGACACGGTTACGACCGCAGCCTTCATTCCTTCACCTTCTCGAGCAGCCGCACCTCGCCGATCTCCATCCCGGAGTCGACGCCCTTGGCCATGTCGTAGACGGTCAGCGCCGCCACCGTCGCGGCGACGAGCGCCTCCATCTCGACGCCGGTCTGCGCCTGCGTCTCGGCGGACGCGACGATCTCGACCGAGCCCTCTCCGACCTCCAGCTCGACCGCGACGTGCGTCAACGGCAGCGGATGGCAGAGCGGGATCAGCTCGCTGGTCCGCTTCGCGGCCATGATCCCTGCAAGGCGTGCCGCCGCCAGAGCATCGCCCTTCGGCAGCTCGGCGAGCTGCTGCGCGGTCTCAGGAGCCATCCGCACGACGGCCTGCGCCCGGGCGCGCCGCCGCGAGACCGGCTTGCCGCCGACGTCGACCATGCGGACGGCGCCGGACTCGTCCACGTGCGAAAGATCCGTCACAAACGCGAAAAATACCGCCGCCCGAGCGAAACGAGGCCGCGACGGTGCCGCCAGGCCGATCCGAGCTTGCGCCCGAGCCCCTCGCCGTACAGCACTCCGGCCATCCCGCGGAAGCCTTCGAGCACGCGCTCGTCGTACGGGAACCACCATGGGACGGCGACCCGACCGCGATCGAGATCGGCGAACTTCACCCGCGAGAGCTCGTACAGGCCGTGCTTCGAGTGTGTCGTGCCGTAGCCCGATTCCTTCGCGCCGCCCCAGGAAGCCTGGCCGGTTCCGTAGGAGTACGAGACGTCGTTCGTCCAGACCGAGCCGGCCTCGAGCCGTCGCGCGACCCGCACCGCCCGTCCCAGATCGCGCGTCCACACGCTCGCGCCGAGCCCGAAGCTCGAGGCGTTGGCGAGCCGCACCGCCTCGTCCTCGTCGCCGAACGCGGTCACGGTGACGACCGGGCCGAAGATCTCCTCGCGCTCGATGCGCGCCTCCCGCTCGACCCCGGTGAGGACCGTCGGCTCGTAGAACCAGCCGGGGAGCCCGCCTTCCGGCCGTGACCCGCCGACCCGCACCTCGGCGCCGCGCGAGGTCGCATCGTCGACGAGCCCTTCGACGCGGGCCCTCGCCTCCTCGTTGATGAGCGGCCCGACGTCGCTGCCGATCCGCAGCGACCGCGCCCGCCGGGTCAGCTCCTCCACGAACGCTTCCTGCAACGGCCGCGCGACGTAGATCCGCTCGACTCCCGAGCAGACCTGGCCGCAGTTCGAGAACGAGCCCCACAGCGCTCCGGCCACGGCGCGGTCGAGGTCCGCGTCCTCGAACACGAGCATCGGGTCCTTGCCGCCGAGCTCGAGCGTCACCGGACGCAGCCGCTCGCCCGCCAGCGAGGCGACGCGACGCCCCGTCTCGCCCGACCCGGTGAAGACGACCTTCGCCGTCCCCGGCGCGCGAACGAGCGCCTCGCCCACCTCGCCGCCGCCCTGGACGACGCGCACGAGCCCGTGCGGGAAGAGCCGCTCCAGCCAGGCCCCCGAGAGCGGCGTCAGCTCGGACGGCTTGACCACGACCGCGTTGCCTGCCGCCACCGCGAAGGCCGCCTGGGTGAACGGGATCCCGAACGGGAAGTTCCACGGCGAGATCACCGCCACGACGCCGCGCGGCTCGTAGAGCAGCCAGCCGCGCTTGTGTCGCAGGTGTGGCTGCGGGTAGCGCAGGCGTTCGGGCCGGAGCACCCGCTCGGCGTTCGAGGCCGCCCAGAGCAAGTTGTCGAGCGCGACGAACAGCTCCGCGGTGTACGACTCTACGAGCGGCTTGCCGGTCTCCGCCGTGACGGTTTCCGCGATCTCGTCAGCATGGTCGAGCGCCGCAGAGGCCACGCGGCCGAGCAGCTCACGCCGCTCCGCGAACGAGGTCTGGCTCCAGCGCTCCGCCGCCAGCCGCGCGTCCGCGACCGCCTCGGCGACCTCCTCCGGCGCGGAGACCGGAACCGAGCCGACGGGCTCGAGCGTCGCCGGATTGACCGACCGCAGCTCCGCGGCTACCCGACTGATGCTGCGCTCCGGTCGAGCTCGGCGAGCTGCGCGTCGATCCAGGCCGCGATGTCGTGTTCGCGCACGTGCGAGCGAATCGCCTCGAGCCGCTCCCGCCGCTCGCCCGCTCCCATCGTGAGCGCGCGGTCGAGTGCGTCGGCCTGGCCTGCGACATCGAACGGGTTCACGCGCACGATCCAGTCGCACAGCTCCTCGTAGGCGCCGGTGTTCTCGGAGAGCAGGACGACCCCGTCCCGCTCGTTCACGAGCGGCGCCTCCTTTGAGACGAGGTTGAGCCCGTCGAAGATCGCGTTCACGAAGAGCACGTCGAACTGCTTGTAGGCCGCGATCGCCGCCGGGAAGTTGTCCTCGATCACGAGCTCGATCGGCGTCCAGCCGTCCTGCTGGAAGCGATCGTTCACGCGGCGAGCCTCCCGCTGGATCGCGCCGAGGTACTCCGAGTACTCCGGAATGTCCTGCCGCGAGGGATCGAGCAGCGCGAGCAACCCGACGCGCGTGTGCCAGTCCGGGTGCGCGTCGAGGAAGAGCTCGAAGGCGCGGAAGCCGCGGACGATGTTCTTCGAGGGGTCGGTCCGGTCGACGCGGACGATCAGCTTCTCCGGTCGCCGCTGGACGAGCTCGCGCTCGGCCGCGAGCACGTCCTCGCTCTGCGCCAGCTCCTCGAACTCGGCGGGATCGACCGAGATCGGAAGCGCGCTGACCCGCGCGCGGTGGCCGAGATAGTCGGCCGTGCTGTCGACGAAGTTGCTGTCGGCGCTGACGAGGTCGCTCGCGGAGCGCAGGAAGTTCACCCGCCAGCGGTGCGCGTGGAACCCGATCACGTCGTTTGCGAGCAGCCCGTCGTGGATCTCCCCGCGCATGGCCCTCGGGAGCACGTGCCAGTAGTCCGGCTGCGGCCAGGGGATGTGGACGAAGTGCGCGAGCAGCGCGTCCGGAACGCGCTCGCGAACGAACCGCGGCGCGAGGTACAGGTGGTAGTCGTGGAGAAAGACCGGGGTCTCGGGGTCGGCCTCGAGCTCCTCCACGACGGCGTCTGCGAACGCCTGGTTCACGCGCGCGTAGCCCTCGTCCCACGCGTTCTTGAGCGCGACGTCGGCCGAGGGCGTGTAGGCGAGCTCCCAGAGGTAGTGCTGCAGGAACCAGAGCATCGGGTTCGCGATGACGTTGTAGAACCAGTCGTACGCGGCCTCGTCGTGTGCGACCAGCCGCAGCCGGAACGCCGAGCCGTTCTCGAGGGTCTCCTCGACCGACCCCCCGCCGGCTTCCGCCACGACCGTGCGGTCTTCCTCGGTCATCGCGCTCGCAACCCAGGTGACGTCGTGGTGGGTGACCAGCCCGCGGAGCGCCGTGACGAGGCCGCCGCCGCCGCGGCGGCTCACGCGCTCGCCGTTCTCGCGCGAGTAGCTCACGGGTCCTCGGTTCGAGACGACGATGAGCCTGCGGCGCGTGGCCTGCACTCCGGGACCCTAACCTCCACGGGGCTGGAGAAACGTCGCCGCACGGCTATAGTGCGTCCGCACGCGCGATGAGGCTCGCGCCCAACCGCGGGGTTTTCCCGCTGATGGCCTCTACCAACGACACCGGAGGTAGAGATGAGCGACATCGCGGTAGCAGCACTTCTTGCGGTAACCATTCTCGTCGCGTCGACGATCAGCGTCGAGGTCGGCCTGTCCGTCGCGCTGATCGAGCTCCTGCTCGGCGTAGTCGTCGGTAATGCCTTCCACCTCGACGTGCCTGGTTGGCTCGCGTTCCTCGGCTCCTTCGCCGGGATCGTGCTGACCTTCCAGGCCGGCGCGGAGGTGGACGTACCACAGTTCAAGCGCGAGTGGCGAGCGTCCCTCTCGATCGGGCTCGTCAGCTTCTTCGCGCCCTTCGTGGTGGTCGGAACGCTCTGCTACTTCGCGCTCGGCTGGAATCACCGCCAGGCGGAGATCGGCGGCCTCGCGCTCTCGACCACCAGCCTCGCCGTGGTGTACGCGGTGCTGGTCGAGACCGGCCTCAACCGCGAGCTCGTCGGCAAGCGCCTGATGTCCGCCACGTTCGTCACCGACATCGCCACCGTCGCCGGGCTGACCGTCCTCTTCGCCAAGCCCACGGTCTGGGCAATCCCGTTCGTACTCGCCTCGATCGGGCTGATCGTCGGACTGCCTGCCGCATCTCCGTGGTTCTTCCGCCGCTACGGCGACCGGGTGATCGAGCCCGAGATCAAGCTGGTCTTCGCGTCGCTGTTCTTGTTGATGTGGCTGGGCGGCCGTGCCAACTCGCAGGCGGCACTGCCAGCCTTCATCCTCGGCCTGGTGATGAGCGGCCACTACGCCCGGCACCGCAAGGAGCAGGAGCGAATGCGCGTCGTCGCCTTCGCCTTCCTGACGCCCTTCTTCTTCCTCAAGGGCGGGATGAGCGTCTCGGCCGGCGCGCTCTGGGCGAACCTCGGCATCCTCGCGCTCCTCTTCGCGGGGAAGATGGTGCCGAAGTTCGGCGGCGTCTATCCGCTCGCCCGCCGCTACACCGGACCGCACGCGGTCTTCACGACGCTGCTCATGTCGACCGGGCTCACCTTCGGGACGATCACCTCGCTCTACGGCCTCAACGCTGGGATCATCGATCGGACGCAATTCTCGCTCCTGATCGCAGTGGTCGTCCTGTCGGCAATCGTCCCGACCGCAATTGCCCAGCGGTACTTCCAGCCGCACGCGGAAGAAGAGCGCGAGCGGCCGGAGCAGCTGGTCGTCGAAGGGGCCAGAGGCTGATGCCCTTCAAGCGGATCCTCGTCGCGATCGACGGGTCGGAACCGTCCGACCGGGCGTTCGACAAGGCGGTCGAGCTCGCCGAAGTGGCCGACGCGCAACTGACGGCACTCGCCATCGAAGGGCCGCTCCCGGCTTATGCGGCGACGATCGGCGAGGTCGACGAGGTAAAACGCGAGAAGGATCTCTTCTTCAACAGGCTGGGTGTCCAGGCGCGGGAGCGCGCCCGGGAAGCCGGTATCGACCTGGAGGTCGCACTGCGTGCGGGCCATACCGCCGAGGTCATCTCGGAGTTCGCCGCAATCGGCGGCTTCGATCTTGTCGTCCTCGGCCACCGCGGCCACTTCCTCCGTGGCCGCTTGCTCGGCTCGACAGCCGACCGCGTCGCGGAGAGCGCTCCGTGCCCGGTGATGATCGTCCGCTGACGAGCCACAGCTGAGGTTCGGGCTTGGGCAGGCTGCTCGCGGGTAGGAGCCTGGACGTGCTTCGAGCGAGCGGATCCGGGCGAGCCTCCTATGCGAGCCGTCGAAGTTCGGTCCGACCCCTACGCGCGACGATGGGCCGAGCTGGGCGCGGGCTCTTCGGCGGCACGCTTGACCGGCGCGTCGCGCCGATCGTCGCGGTCAGCTTCATCTACAGCGCTTCCGTCTCGACGTTCTGGGTCTACGTCGGCATCTACGCCGTCAAGGGCCTCCACTGGCCCGCGGCCCGCGTCGGGCTGCTCTTCCTCGCCAGCGCGCCGGCAGCCGCGATCGCGAACTACCTGGCAGGCCGCATCTCCGACCACACCGGCAGGAAGCCGCTGATCGTCGGCAGCTTCTTCGCGTGCGCGGCGACGATGCTCCTGCTCGCATGGCTCGGCCACATCACCGCGCTCGTCTTCGTCCTGGTCGTGGTGCTCGGCGTGATCGGCGCGCCCGCGTATTCGCTCGACCGCGTCCTCGTGGCCGACCTGGTTCACGAGGAGAAGCGGCGCGAAAACGCCTACGCGACGGTTCGGGTCGCGTCGAACCTCGGCAACCTCTCGGGCCCGCCGCTCGCGGCGCTGCTCGTCTTCGTCGCGGGCTGGACGGCCTTCCTCCTGGGCATCGCCGCGCTCGCAGTCGTCGGTGGATTCCTAGCGGTGACGCTGCTCCCCGGAGGCCGTGCCGTTCCCGAAGGTCGTGAGGGCGCCTCGCTGCGCACCGTCCTGCGCGACCGCCCATTCGCGCTGCTCCTGCTCTCGACGCTCCTCGCGTTCACCGTCTACTGCGGCTTCGAGACCGTGTTGCCAGTGCTCGCCGTCTCCTCCTACGGCCTCGCGCCGTCGACCTGGGGGCTCCTCGTGATCATCAGCCCGGCGCTGGTCGTGGTCGGCCAGCTTCGCCTGACCCGGGCAACCGGGCGGGTCCCCCTCGCGCTCCGCCTCGCCGGCGCGACGCTGCTCATGGGCCTGCCGTTCCTCGCGCTGCTCGTCTCGGCGCGCGTGGCCGTGATCGCGCTCGTGATCGTCGTCTTCGTGATCGGCGAGATGGTGTGGATGCCGACGTCGCAGGCCGTGGCCGCGGAGCTCGCGCCGCCGCACATCCGCGGGACCTACTTCGGCGCCCTCGCCGCCACGACCGGCCCGGCCTGGACGCTCGCGCCCTTCATCGCACTGCAGCTAAGGGCGCATGCGGGAACCAACTCGGTCTGGCTCTTCTTCGCGGCGATCGCGCTCGCCGCCGCGGCGGCCGGCGCAGCCGCGGTCAGGAGCTCCCGGCGACGACCGTAGCCAGCTCGGCGCCGGCGGTGTCGTTCCCGGAGAGCACGTTGAAGAGCACGAGCCAGTCGCGCAGGAGCCGCGGCATCAGGAAGTTCCGCCTCACGAACTCCTTCCCGCGGAGCGCCCGCTGACGGGCCTCGGCCGGGTCTCGCAGGATTTCCCTGCAGGCCGCGGCGCACTCCTCCGGCGAATCGACGAGCCAGCCGGTCTCCCCGTCCTGGATCTGCGCCACGATCCCGCCGACGCGCCCGCCCACGGTCGGCCTCGTCTTCCAGAGCGCCTCGGTGATGGTCAAGCCGAAGCCCTCGCGGATCGACTTCTGGATCACCGCCGCGGAGTGCACCTGGAACGCGTTGACCTCGACCGAGCCGACGTTGTTGAGGTTGGAGAGGATGTAGACGTCCGGGTCTCCGGCCGCGTGCGCGACCGTGCGGCTGTAGTAGTCCCAGCCCTCGGGGTCGTCGTGCGCCATCGAGCCGACGAGCGCGAGCTGCACGTCCGGGAACTCCTCCTTCACGCCGCGGTACGCGTCGATCACGCCGAGCGGGTCCTTCCACGGGTCGAACCGCGAGACCTGCGTCAGCAGCGGCCGCTCGACGTCGATCCCGAACTGGTCGACGATGTACGCGGCATCCTCGGGCGAGAGCGCCATGTTCTTCGGCGTCAGCGGGTCGATCGCGGGCGGCCAGATGTACGCGGGCGGGAGGCCCTCGGCGGCGGGCACGTACTCGGGCATGTGGAAGACGGCCGCGTCGTAGCGGGTCAACCACGGGACGAGGAAGCCGAGCACGGAGCGGTTCGGCGCGGAGAGATCGATATGGCAGCGCCAGATCCAGCGCGCGGAGCTGCCCTCGAAGTGCTCGATGACCCCGGCTGGCTGGGGGTCGTGGACGATCACGAAGTCGTACTCGTCGTCGATCTGCTCCGCGTTCAGCACCTGGTAACGGCGGAAGATCTCCTCCTGTGTCTTCGAGAGGCCCTGCGCGTCGCCCTGGAGCGCGTTGTGGATCGTCTTCGTGACGGCGAAGAACTCGTCGCCGCCCTGGATGATCCGCCACTCGACATCGAGGCCCGCATCCTTCATCAACGGCACGAGCGCGTAGTTGATCTCCGCGACGCCGCCTCCGAACGCCGTTGCCGAGAGGTGGAGCACGCGCCGGCCAGCGAGTGGCTCGGCCAGCCTGCGGATCTCGTCCATCAGGCCCCGGGTCGCGATCGTAGCGTAGTCGCCGAGCGACTTCTGTCCGACGTTGACTAGCTGGAGCATCGTCAGAGGCTATATCGCTCGGAGGGAACGTTTCTCCTGCACACCAGATGCTGCTTCAGACGGCCGCACCGGCGAAGCCGGCACCGCCTCTATGGTCGGCGCCGCCAAGTCGGCGCCTTATGGGAACGCGGCGCTCGGTGCGCCGGCGCCCGAGCATAGCTGTCGGGTCAGTCAGCGAGAAACTTGACGAACCGGAGGCGCGAGCCGCCCTCCTCGCGGGGACCGATCTCGACCTCGTCGGCGAGAGCGCGGATGATCTCGATCCCCAGGCCGCCCTCCTCGAGCTCGTCGCCGCTTCCGTCCGCCTCGAGCGGCTTGAATCCCGAGCCCTCGTCGCCGACCTCGACCACGAGCCGGTCGGGCTCGAGCTCGTAGACGATCTCGACGTTGCCCTCGCGACCGTTCTCGTACGCGTGCCGGACCGAGTTCGTGCAGGCCTCGGTGAGCGCGAGCTTCAGGTCGTAGAGCGTCTCGTCCGTGACCGGGTGGACCCCGGCGATCGCGGTCAGGGCAAGTCGGCCCAGCGTGATGTACTCGGGCTTCGCCGGAATCGTCAGCCGGACTGCGCGCGCCGCCTCGCTCATCGAGCGCCCTCTACCCGGGCGCCGTGGCCGCCTAACCAGGCAGGAGTCGGAATGCCTGCATCGAAGAGCAAGGGTCTGATCCTATGAAGCCGCCGGCCGCTCGGCCAGCCGGACGGGGATCTGCAGCCGCTTGCCGTCGCGCACAACGGTCAGCTTCGTCAGCTGCCCGGGGGCAAGATCGTTTGTGACAATCCGCACCACGTCCTCGGAGCTCCGCACCGGACGGCCTGCGATCGCGACGATCACGTCGCCGCCGCTCCTGAAGTCGACGCCGAGGTAGGACGCGTCGTGCCTGCCTCCCCGGAGGCCCGCCTTCGCCGCGGGCGAGCCATCCTGGACGGTCACGACGACGGCCCCGTGCTCGACCGGGTAGCCGAAATGTCGCGCGAGCGCGGGCGTCAGGTCCTCCGTCGAGACGCCGACGAAGGCATACGAGACGCTCCCGGTGGCGATCAGCTGCTCCATCGAACGGCTGGCGGAGTTGATCGGAACCGCGAATCCGACTCCCTGCGCCGTGCCGGTGCTGCTGCGGATCTGGGCGTTGATCCCGATCACGCGCCCGCGCGCGTCGAACAGCGGCCCGCCGGAGTTGCCGTGGTTGATCGGCGCGTCCGTCTGAATCGCGTCGACGAGGGAGTAGCTCGAGGTCAGCGAGTCGATCGAGCGGTGGGTCGCCGAGACGACGCCGACGCCGAGCGAGTCTTCGTTTCCGAACGGACTGCCGATCGCGGCGACGGGCTCGCCGACCGAGACGGCGGCCGAGTTCCCGAGCGGAACCGGCGTGAGTGCGTGCGCCGACGGCGAGACCTTGATCAGGCCCACGTCGTCGAACACGTCCCAGCCGACGATCTTCGCGGGCGCGCGGTCGAGATCCTGGAACTCGACGTAGACGCGGTCGGCGGCGTGCACGGTGGTGCTCTGGCCCGCATCCGTGATCACGTGCGAGTTCGTGAGGATGTAGCCCTTCGGCGAGACGACGAAGCCCGAGCCCTGCGCGACCTCCGCGTTCGCCGGATCCTTGCCGTACTGGGCGTAGATCGTCACGACACCCGGCGAGCGCCGCGCGTAGATGAGGTGCGGATCGAAGCCGTTCCCCGCCAGCGGCTTCGCGGCGGGCCCTACGGCCGCCGGCTCCGCGAGGGGAGTCGGCAGCGGAGAGGCGCGGAAGACCGTGACCGTCTTGTGTCCGACCCAGCCGGTTGCCTTCCCGAGCGCAAGCGCGGCCACCCCGCCCAGGAGGGCACAGGCGACCGCAAGTGCTGCAAGGGGCCCGGAGCGCAAGGAAGCCTCACTGTAGCGGCAGGCTCGCCGCTGGATTTCACGGGAAAACGGGCTCGGGCTCGCGGCGCCTGCGCGATTTCCTCTTGACCAACGGCAGCACGAGCGCGAACACGGTTCGGCCGGGCTCCGAATCGACCGTGATCTGCCCGTTCATCAGCTCCGCGAGCTCCTTCGCGATTGCGAGGCCGAGCCCGCTCCCCGACGCGCGCGTGCCGTCGAGGCGGTAGAAGCGCTCGAAGAGCTGATCGCGCTGGGCGGGTGCGATGCCCGCGCCCTCGTCCTCGACCTCGAGTACGGCGGAGCCATCGCGCTGCAGTGCACGGACGCGGACGGCCGCTCCGGCGGGCGTGTGGAGCAGCGCGTTCTCGACGAGGATCCGGCCGATCTGCAGCACGCGGAGCTCATCCGCGATGGCTACGGCGCCACCGAGCTCCTCGACCTCCAGCTCGTGATCACCGGCGCGGGCGGCAGGGGCGAACTCGGCGACGATCTCCTCTCCGAGGGCGGCGAGATCGACGGCATCGTGGTCCACGGACAGGCGTCCCGCGTCCATCTTGGACAGGTCGAGGAGATCGGACGCAAGCTTCGTCAGCCGCGTCACCTGCTCGCGCATCGAGTCCAGGAACTCCTGCCTCGTCGACTCGTCCAGCTCCTCGTCGTCCATCAGCTCCAGGAAGCCGGCAAGCGAGAACAGCGGCGTGCGCAGCTCGTGCGACGCGTTCGCCACGAACGCGCGGCGCGCGTCGTCCAGCTGCGCGAGCCGAACGCGCATCCGGTCGAAGGCCGCGGCGAGGTCGCCGAGCTCGTCCCCGCCGCTGTCGCGCACGGGCTCGTCGAAGTGGCCGTCCGCAATCCGCTCCGCGGCACCCTCGAGCTTCCGGATGCGGCGGGCGAACACCCACGCGCCGCCGTAGCCGAGCAGGAGCGCGATCAGGAGCGCGACCCCTGCAGAGAGGAGTACCCGCCGCTGCACGAGATCGACGCTGCCGTGCTGGCTGGCGAGCGAAGAGCGCAGCAGGAGCACGTTCACGCCGCCGTTGAAGGGGATCGCCGCCTCGGCCCAGCGGTCGTCGCCGCTGCTGACGGTGCCGCTGACGAGGCGCTGGTCCGTGGCCGCGCGGGTGGCGATCGGGTCGTTCGTGACATCCTGCGAGTTCTGTGCCTGGCTCGACT
>DATDMJ010000071.1:0-24498 GCA_036518855.1 Gaiellaceae bacterium
GTGTGTCACCTCGCGCCCGCGTGACTGCCGTCGCACCGTCCTGGTGAACGTCGCGATCCCGCCGGCGCGCTCGTCCGCGACCTCCGCGACGGCCGCCTCCAGCGAGAGCCGCTCCTCGATGACGCGGAACGCCCCGCCCGACACCGGCGGGATCAGCGCGACCTCGTCGCCGTCACGCAGCTCCTGCTCTCGTTCGGCGTACTCGCGATTGACCGCGTAGAGCAGGCCCTCGGGCTCGTCTCCCAGCCCCAGCGCGGGCCAGACGTCGGCGACCGTCGCGGCGTCGACCTCGCGGTTCGACCAGCCCGCCTGCTCCCGCAGGCCGGCGAAGAGGCGCACGGTGACGCTCACGCCAGGTTCCCGGCGCCCGGGGTGTAGCTCGAAGCGACGACGCTGTTCGCGATCAGCGTGTCGCACTGCACGACGCCGGTGAACCTCGCTACGGCGGCCGCGATCTCGACCATCGGCCCCAACACCTTCACCGTCGCCGCTGCGGTGATGGTTACGCCGTCGGCGGCGAGCCTGACCGCGTTGCCGTTCGAGTCCTGGACCTCGATCGCACCGGTTCCGTCGTCGAAGACGATCGTCGCGCCGTGCTTCGTCCTGAGAAGCGTCCGTTCCGGGTTCGAGTCGGGCGGCCGGTCGCTCTGGTTCCAGAGCGCCCCGACGACGACCGGCTTCCTCGCGTCTCCGCCCTCGAAGGCGACGAGCACCTCGTCGCCTACGTCGGGGACGAACCAGGTCCCACGGCGAGCGCCCGTGAGGAGCGTCGCGTGCCTGGCCCACACCTCCTGGTCGAAGGCCGGCACTGAAACCTTCAGCCGGCCCCGCCCTCGCGGATCCCGGGATTGCAAGACCGTCGCTGGGTAGACGGCGTTCCGCTGGCTCATCGCGGCCTCCTGACGTGGACAGTTGCGATTTCGGACTCTAGGATCCAGGCGTCTCCTCAGGAGGTGGTGTGTATGTCCCAACCGAGCTGCACCTCGTAGCACCCACCTACTCAGGAGGACATCAATTGCTCGCGATCGACGTCGTCCGCTCCGACGCGGACCTCGAGAACATGATCCGGGTGCAGGCCCTCGTCCGGCCCGACTGGCGGCCGAAGCTCGAGAACCTGCGCCACAACCTCGACTCGAACCCGGACCTCACCTACCTCGTCGGCCGCCTGGGCGACGAGCCGGTCGCCTGCGGCTTCGTCGAGCCGTGGGGCTCGTTCGCGCAGGGCGACCTTGCGGTGGTCCCGGCGCGCCGGCGCAGCGGGATCGGCACGGCCCTCTTCGCCGAGATCTCCGCGCGCGCCAGGAAGCTCGGCAACGACGAGCTCCAGGGAGAAGTGCAAGAGACCGACACGGAGTCGATCGCGTTCTTCGAGCAGCGCGGCTTCGCCCGGGTCGGCGGGGAGAAGGCAGTCGTGCTCGAGCTGGAAGGTCTCGATCCGCCCGAGGTCGATCCGCCCGCCGGCGTCCGCATCGTGACCCGCGCCGAGGAGCCGGACCGGCTCGAGGGCATGTACGCGATCGCGAACCAGGCCGACGAGGACATTCCAGGATCCGCCGGGGTGCAGAGCTTCGAGCGCTGGCGCGCGTGGGACATCGACCGCCCGAACTGCCTGCCCGAGCTCTGCTTCCTCGCGCTCGCCGGCGACGAGGTCATCGGCTACGCGTTTCTGCAGACCCAGTACGAGCGGGCCTTCCACGGCCTCACCGCGACGCGCCGGGACTGGAGGCGCAAGGGCGTCGCCTCCGCCCTGAAGCGCGCCGAGATCGCGGCCGCGAAGCGCGCGGGGCTCGAGCGGCTGCTCACCGAGAGCGAGGAGCGCAACGAGCCGATGCGTCGGCTGAACGAGAAGCTCGGCTTCGTCCCGGCGCCGGAATGGAGCACGGTGGTATTGCGCGGGCCTTTAGCGATACTGGGAGAGTGAGCGCCGAGCCGCAGCGCAGCACACCGGAGCAGCAGCAACCGCCGCAGCAACGCCCGGGTTGGAAGGTCGACCCGCCGGCCGGACGCAAGCCGCCGGAGAAGCCCCCGCACCCATGGCGGCGCCTCGGCTGGCGGATCGTCCTGTTCGCGCTCATCCTCTTCGCCTTCAACTACTGGGCCGCGTCGCGCGCCACGAAGCACGAAGCGCGCCCCCGGGTCCCGTACAGCCCCTTCTTCCTCCAGCAGGTCGACTCGGGGAACGTCGCTCAGATCACGTCCAAGGGCACGGCCGTCCAGGGCGAGCTGGAGCAGTC
Organism: Gaiellaceae bacterium; assembly: GCA_036518855.1. Lineage (GTDB taxonomy): Bacteria > Actinomycetota > Thermoleophilia > Gaiellales > Gaiellaceae > AC-32. The sequence goes on from DATDMJ010000071.1 coordinate 2,235, forward strand.
GGTCGACTTCGGCACGAAGCACATCCGCCTGTTCAAGACCGAGATCCCGGCCTTCGCCAACACGGACGAGCTCTCGAAGCTCCTCCAGGAGAAGGGCGTGATCATCAACGCCCAGCCGCTCGACACGGGAACGCCCTGGTGGGAGAGCCTGCTGTTCGGCTTCGGGCCGACGCTGCTCTTCCTGCTGCTGCTCTTCTGGGTGATGCGCCGCGCGTCTGGAGGCGGCGGCCTGCTCGGCGCGTTCGGCCGCTCGCGTGCGAGGCGCTACGAGCCGACGGCCGGCCGCGTCACCTTCGCCGACGTCGCCGGGATCGACGAGGCCAAAGGGGAGCTCACGGAGATCGTGGACTTCCTGCGCAATCCCGACCGGTACCGCCGACTGGGTGGCCGGATCCCGCGCGGCGTGCTGCTGAGCGGGCCGCCGGGGACCGGCAAGACGCTGCTCGCCCGCGCGGTCGCCGGCGAGGCGGACGTGCCGTTCTTCTCGCTGTCCGCGTCTGAGTTCATCGAGGCGATCGTCGGAGTCGGCGCCTCGCGCGTGCGGGACCTCTTCACGCAGGCGAAGGCGGACGCTCCGGCGATCATCTTCATCGACGAGCTCGACGCGATCGGGAGAGCGCGCGGCGGGAGCGCTGCCGGGATCGGCGGCGGCCACGACGAGCGCGAGCAGACGCTGAACCAGATCCTCACGGAGATGGACGGCTTCGACTCCTCGACCGGCGTGATCGTCCTCGCGGCGACCAACCGGCCGGACGTCCTCGACTCGGCGCTGCTCCGGCCGGGGCGCTTCGATCGGCGTGTCGCGGTGCAGCCGCCGGACCGGACCGGCCGCCGGCTGATCCTCGAGGTGCACACGCGCTCGGTGCCGCTCGCCCCCGACGTCGACCTCGACCGGATCGCCTCCAACACCCCGGGCATGGTCGGCGCCGACCTGGCGAATCTCGTCAACGAGGCGGCGCTGCTCGCCGCGCGCCGCGACCACGCCCAGGTCACGGCCTCAGACTTCGCCGATGCGCTGGAGCGGATCCTGCTCGGGGCGGAACGGAAGATCATGCTCAGCCTCGCCGACCGCGAGCGGACCGCGTACCACGAGGCAGGCCACGCGATCGTCGGCATGGTCACGCCCGGCGCCGACCCGGTGCGCAAGGTGTCCATCATCCCGCGCGGCCAGGCGCTCGGCGTCACGTTCTCCGCGCCCGAGGACGACCGCTTCAGCTACGACGAGACCTACCTCAAGGCGCGGCTGCGCGTCGCGCTCGGCGGCCGCGCCGCGGACGAGCTCGTCTGGGGAGAGCGGACGACCGGAGCCGAGGCGGACATCCGCCAGTTGACCGAGATCGCCCGCCAGATGGTCGGCCGCTGGGGCATGAGCGACGCCGTCGGCCCGATCGCGGTCGTCCCGCAGGACGGGCAGTACCTGCCCGGCACGCACGAGGCGGCGGAGCGGACGCACGAGCTTCTGGACGCCGAGGTGCACCGCCTCGTCGACGAGGCCCACGAGGACGCGCTGGAGCTCCTCCGCGCGAACCGCGACAAGCTCGACTCCCTCGCGCGCGCTCTGCTCGCGAAGGAGACGCTCGACGAGGACGAGGCGTACGCGGCCGCCGGGATGAGGCGTCCGCGGGACGACGAGGTCTCGAGCGAAGTGGTGGGCACCAGCAGCAAGGCTTGACGAAGTAGGGCGATTTCGCCATAGTTATGGCGAAATCGCCGTATGATTCGCTCACTGCTCGTCCTCACCGTGGTTGCGCTCTTTGCGGTCGCGACGCCGGCCTCGGACGCCGCGAACTCCGCGGGCTTCGACGACCCGGTCGGCGACGTCACGGGGATCCCGGACATCCAACACGTCTCGGCGACCTCGACCGATGCCGGGCGCCTGACCTTCCGCATCACCTTCGCTGCCCCGCCGACCTTCGGGAACGGCGTCGGCTTCGCGCTGCTCGTCGATGCGGACGCGAATCCGGCGACCGGCCACTCGGACGGCGTCGACCACTGGTTCCTGTTCCGAACCTCGGACGGAAGCTTCGAGCCCGGAGTCTGGGACGGACAGCAGTTCGTTCCGTACGGGTCGCACGCCACCGGATCGATCGAGGGCAGCACGGCGACGATCTCGCTCACGGCGAAGGAGATCGGCGCGACCCGCGCGATCCGGTACTTCGTGGCGAGCTACGGGCAGAACCAGGAAGACCTTGCGCCCGATACCGACGGCACCGCCGAGGTCTTCGTCACGTTTCCGCTCGAGCTTCGGCCGCCGGTCTCCGTCCGCTTCGTGCCGGGGGTGCCGAGGGCCGGCAAGCAGTTCCGGGCCGTCGGCCCCGGGATCTCTTGCCGCGCGAGCCTCGGCGGCCGCGCCCTGAGCCGCGGCTGTCGCTGGCGCGTGCCCGTGACTGCGAGAGGGAAGCGCCTCGCCGTCAAGGTGACCAACCGCGCGGGCCGCTCGCGGCGCTTCGTCTTCAAGGTCCGCTGACACGGCGCTCCTATCATTCGCGCCACGATGGGCCAAGGCGAGCGCCTCACCCGTGGAGCCATCATCAACGAGCTCGGGGTGGCGAGCCGCTACGCGCACGAGCTCGCCTTCGCGGGGCTCCGCGAAGCCGGCGTCGAGCCTGACGAGTACGGCTGGGTCTCCTTCGTCGCGGTCCTTCAGCCGGTCACGCGGACAAGGCTCACCGAGGCCACGGGGCAGCGCCGCACGACGGTGCGGGACGCGATCCGGCGGATGGTCGAGCGCGGACACGTCGAGGAGGTCCCGCATCCCCAGGACGGCCGCTCGACGCTCCTGCGGCTGACGCCCGGCGGCCGCGAGCTCTTCGACACCGGCCAGCCGGTGGTCGAGCGGGTTCTGAAGGCGATCGACCAGGCGCTCGGGGGGAGCCTCGACGAGCACGAGGAGGCGGTCTGGCGCGTTCGTGTCGCGCTGCAGGAGCTGGTGGGCGACGGCGCGCCCGCCGGAATCGAAGCCACACGAGTCTAGGATTCGAGTCGTGGCGACGGTTGATCGGCGCGAGACCGACTCGGGGATCGAGATCAAGCCGGTCTACTCGCAAGACGATGTAGAGCAGGCGCGCGAGCTCCCGGGCGAGTACCCGTTCACGCGTGGCCCCTACCGCGACATGTACCGCGGGCGGCCGTGGACGATCCGCCAGTACGCGGGCTTCGCCTCGGCCGAGGAGACGAACAAGCGCTTCCGCTACCTGCTCGAGCGCGGCCAGACCGGTCTTTCGATCGCCTTCGACCTGCCGACCCAGCTCGGCTACGACTCGGACGACCCGCGCGCGGTGGGCGAGGTGGGGCGGACCGGCGTCGCGATCGACTCGCTCGCCGACATGGAGCTGCTGCTCGAGGGCATTCCGCTCGACCGGGTCTCGACCTCGATGACGATCAACGCGCCCGCGTCGCTGCTCCTGCTGCTCTACGAGCTCGTCGCCGAGGGCCAGGGCGTGAGCGCGGACAAGCTTCGCGGCACCGTCCAGAACGACATCCTCAAGGAGTACATCGCGCGCGGGAACTACATCTTTCCGCCGCGGCCCTCGATGCGGCTGACGACGGACCTCTTCGCCTACTGCGCCGAGCGGCTGCCGAGCTGGAACACGATCTCGATCTCCGGCTACCACATCCGCGAGGCGGGCTCGACCGCGGTGCAGGAGCTTGCGTTCACGCTGGCTAACGGCATCGCCTACTGCGAGGCGGCGGTCGCGGCCGGGCTCTCGCCGGATGCCTTCGGCGAGCGGCTCTCGTTCTTCTTCAACGCGCACAACCACTTCTTCCAGGAGGTGGCGAAGTTCCGCGCGGCGCGCCGGCTGTGGGCGGAGATCATGCGCGACCGCTTCGGCGTCACGAACCCGAAGGCGCAGGCCCTCCGCTTTCACGCGCAGACCGGCGGCTCGACGCTCACCGCCCAGCAGCCGGAGAACAACGTCGTGCGCGTCGCGGTGCAGGCGCTCTCGGCGGTGTGCGGCGGCGCGCAGTCGATCCATACCAACTCCTTCGACGAGGCGCTCGCGCTCCCGACCGAGCGCGCGGCCAGGATCGCCCTCCGCACCCAGCAGCTCCTCGCGCACGAGGCCGGCGGCACCGACACGGCCGACCCGCTCGGCGGCGCCTACTTCATCGAGTCGCTGACGGAGGAGCTCGAGAAACAGGCCCGGGAGCTGATCGCCCGGGTCGACGAGCTCGGCGGCGCCGTGGCGGCGGTCGAGCAGGATTTCGTCCAGCGCGAAATCGAGGAGGCGGCGTTCGCCTACACGCAGCAGGTCGAGTCGGGCGAGCGTGTGATCGTCGGCGTGAACCGCTACGAGGAGCACGAGCCCGAGCCGATCGAGCTGCACCGGATCGACCCCGAGGCCGAGCGGTGGCAGCTCGAGCGGACGGCGCAGGTGCGGTCGGAACGGGACGCGACGACCGCCGAGGCGGCGCTGGCGCTCGTGCGCGAGGCGGCGCGCGGCCCGGACAACCTGCTGCCGGTGCTACGGGATGCGCTGGCGGCGCGTTGCACGATCGGGGAGATCTGCAACGAGCTCCGCGACGAGTTCGGGATGTACGACGCGCAATGAGACTCGCCCGCATCTCCATCTCGCCCGTGAAGGGATTTCGCCTCTCGCATCCGGAGGAGGTGGAGCTCGGACCCGATGGCGTCGTCGAGAACCGCCGCTTCTTTCTGATCGGGCCCGACGGCGAGCGCTTGCGGAGCTCGCTGACGGCGTGGCCGGTGCTCGTGCGCGCCGACTACGACGCGGAGACCGAAAAGCTCCGAATGACGTTTCCGGACGGGATGGAGGTCGAGAGTGATGGGGCAGCACTCGCTGAGCCGGTGCACTCGAAGCAGGGCGTGCTCGACCTGCACGGCCGGGTCGTCGACGGGCCGTGGACCGAGCCGCTCTCGGAGCTCGCGGGCCATCGCGTCCGTCTCGTGCGCACGGATCGCCAGGGAGCCGGCCTGCACGCGCCGGTCACGCTCGTCTCGGACGGCTCACTCGGCCGACTCGCGCACCAGGCCGGCCTCGGCGAGATCGACTCGCGCCGCTTCCGGATGCTGTTCGAGCTCACCGGCTGTGACGCACACGAGGAAGACACCTGGGAGGGACGGCAGTTCGCGGTCGGCGAGGCCGTCGTCCGCGTCGGCGGGCCGGTCGACCGGTGCGCCGTCACCACGCGCGATCCCGACACCGGTGCGCGCGACCTCGACACGCTGCGGCTGATCAAGAGCTACCGGGGACAGCGGGAGAGCGACGGTGCGATCCTCTTCGGCGTCTACGGGAGCGTCCTCCAGCCGGGGCGCGTGCGGGTCGGCGACGCATTCGCGCCTCTCGAATAGCGCGAGCCGCATGAGGATCCTGCTGGTCTCGCAGATGTACCCGGGGCCCGAGGCGCCTGACCTCGGGGCGTTCGTCGCGCAGCTCGAGGGCGCACTCGAGGATCGGGGGCACGAGGTCGAGCGTGCCGTGCTCGACACGCGCGCCGGCGGCAAGCGCCGCTACCTGCGTCTCGCCCGCAGTGCCCGCAGCGCCTCGCGCCGCTTCCACCCCGACGTCGTCTACGCGCACTTCCTCGTCCCGGCCGGTCTGGTCGCGAGCTTCACCTCGCGCGCCCCGCTCGTCGTCACCGCGCACGGCCGCGACGTTCGCAACATCGGAGCGATCCCGGGCGTCCGCACCCTCACCCGGCTGACCGTGCAGCGCGCCTCGGCGGTGATCGCCGTCTCGGACTACCTCCGCCGCGAGCTGGAGGCCAAGGTGCCCGAGGCGCGCGGCAAGACGGAGGTGATCGACTCGGGCGTCGATCTCGAACGCTTTCGGGTCGAGCCCGCACCCGAGGGCGAGCCGGCGTTCCTCTGTCTCGGCTCGCTGACCGAGCGCAAGAACGTGGTGCGGCTCGCGGAGGCCTTCGGCCGGCTCGGCCGGGGGACGCTCACCTTCGTGGGCGACGGGCCGTTGCGCCCGAGCCTCGAAGGGCGCGCAGCAGTCCAGGTCGTCCGGAGCACACCGCACGACGAGATCCCGGGCTGGATCGCGCACTCGCGGGTCGTCTGCCAGCCGAGCCTGGTGGAGCCGTTCGGGCAGGCGCTGCTCGAGGCGATGGCGTGCGGCCGCTCGGTCCTCGCGACCCGCATCGGCGGCCCGCCCGAGTTCGTGCCCGCGGAGGGCGGCGTGCTGGTCGACCCGCTCGACCTCGACGAGCTGGCCCGCGGGCTCGAGACCGCCGCCGGACTACCGTGCCCCAACCTCGTCGCGCGGGCCGCGGCGGAGCGGCACGATCTTGCCGAACAGGCGCGGCGCGTCGAGGGCGTCCTGGAGCGCGCGGCACGCGTAGGTTGACTTTCCTTTCGCCGGAAAATCCTGCAAAATCCTTAGAAATCCGCTCCGAGGAGACCTGTCATTTCGAGCAAGATTCGCGTGCTGATCGCGGACGACCATCGGCTCTTCGCCGAGGCGCTGGCGACGATCCTCGCCACCGACTGCCGGTTCGAGGTCATCGGGCAGGCACACGACGGCGAGCAGGCCGTCGAGCTGGCGGCTGTCGAGAAGCCCGACGTCGTCCTGATGGACATCGCGATGCCGCGGCTGGACGGCGTCGAGGCGGCCAGGCGGATCAAGCGAAAGCGCCGCTCGGCGGCGGTGCTCATGCTCACCGGCTCGAGCTCCGCGGCCGACGTGGCCCGCGCGCGCGACGCGGGCGCCGCCGGCTACGTGACGAAAGACCGGATCGCTTCGGAGCTGATCGACTCGATCGTCGAGGTGACGGCCAAGTGACGGTTGCTACCCTGTTCGCGCCGTGACCGGCGTTCTCGCAGTCATCCAGGTTCTTCTCTCGGCCGGGCTCATCGGGCTCATCCTCATGCACTCCGGGCGGGACACCGGGTTCGGGGGGATGGGCTTCACGCCGGCCTCCCAGGGCGGGACGCACATCGTCGAGCGCAACCTCACGCGCCTGACCTGCGTGGTCGGCGTGCTCTTCGCGGCGAACACGATCGCGCTCTTCCAGCTGCTCCAGTAGGCGTGAACGCGCGCCGCCCGGCGGCAGTCGCTGCGCTCGGGCTGATCGCCGCGGGCTGCGGCTCCTCATCCTCCACGACCGCCTCGGCGCCGCCGGTGGCCGGGCCCCCGGGTGTCGTCCGAATCGCCCTCGCGAACCTTCTCTGGCCGCTCGATCCCGCGCGCGCCCGCACGCGCGACGAGATCACGGTCGCCCGCGCGCTCTTCGCGACCCCGCTGCGGCCCGGCCTGCGCCCGGGGCTCTGCTCGTCCTGGAGGCGCGAGGGCAAGGGCTGGCGATTCCGCTGCCGTCACGCCGGCGCGATCGCGCGGGAGCTGCGACGCGCGCAGCTTGCGAACCCCGAGCTGCGGGGCAATTCACTGTTCATCGCAGATCCGCAGGCGCCGTACCTCCTGACCGAGGCCGCTGCCGCTCCGCCCGGAGTGCCCGGTCCGTTCAGGCTCGTCTCGGCGAAGCCGGCCAGGCTCGTGCTCGAGCGGAACGGCCTGAAGCTGGTCATTCGCAAGCTCGATCCCGAGACCGCGCTGCGGCTCTTCCGCGCGGGCAAGCTCGACGAGGCGCCCGTGCCGCTCGGCGACCTGCAGAGCTCGCTGCGCGACCCGCGCCTTGCTGGAGACGTGCGCCTCCATCGCCTCCTCGGAGTCGACCTCGTCGCCGCCAGGCCCGGTGGCGCGCTCGACCGCCTGCCGAAGCTCCGACACGTCTACGACGACACCGCGGACCGCGCCGACTACCAGGCGCTCGTCCCGGAGCTCGAGGCGCCGCCGGCCGAGAGCCTCTCCCCGCCGCCGAAGGGCGCCAAGATCGCCCGCGCCGCCGCGCTCGCCTTCGCGCGGGCCCGGAAGCAGATCGGCTCGCTCCCGAAAGTCGCCGTTCGGTTCGCCGAGCCCGGTGACCCGGAGCTCGCGTACGGCGAGAACCTCCTGGTTGCGGCCTGGCGCGACATCGGCCTCGGCGCGTACGTCGGCAAGGGCCGCCCCGACGCCACGTTCGAGCGCGTCATCGCCCCGTACGCCCGAACCGCCGCGCTGCGCCGGGCCGTCGGCAGTCGAAACTTCATCCCGATCGCGTGGGTCGTCGACGCGAGGCTCGTCTCCCCGCGCCTCAGGAGCTGGCGCGAGGACGACCTCGGCTCGGTCGACTACACGCGGGTCAGATCCCCGGCGTCGAGCCGGTCCCGGTGACGTCGAACTTCGCCGTCGCGGCTGCGGGTACGAGCACCCCGCTCGGGTAGCGCTCGTCGTAGTACGAAGCCTCGTTCACGAGCGTCACGTCGCGGGTCAGGCCGGGAAGCTCTGCCAGCAGCTCGGGCATCGAGACCGTGAACCGCAGGTTGACGAGCGGGTCGGCGATTCGGCCGCCGCGGATCCGGAACGTGCCGTCGCGGGTCATCCCGGTGATCACCCCGTCGCGCGGGTTGACGATGCTCAGGTAGTGGAGGCGAGAGATGTAGATCCCGTCGCCCACGAGGCCGGCCAGCTCCTCCGTCGACGCTGCTTCGCCCCCCGCGACCGAGAGGTTGAACGTCAACGGCCCCCAGCGCCGGAGCGACGACGGGGGCGCGTGGCCGGTCGTCTCACGACCGCCGCCCGCGCGCTTGGCAGTCGCGCGGTCCCAGACCACGTCGCGGAGCACGCCGTCCTCCACGAGCTGCACACGCGACTTCGGCGACCCCTCGAAGTCGAACGCCTTCGGAAGGCCGCGCGGGTCCAGCGCGTCGTCCGCGAGCGAGAGCCGCCCGTCGAAGACCTTCTCTCCGATCCTGCCGGCCGCGTAGCTGCGATCCTCGAGCAGGCCGAGCGCCCCGAAGGCGTCGTAGGCGAAGTAGAGGAGCAGCTCGGCGAACGCGTACGGCTCGAGCACCGCGCGGTACGACCCCGGCTCGAGCTCGACCGCGCCGCGCGTGCGCTCTGCCTTCGCCGCCGCCGCGCGCGCCGTCTCGGCGGGCTCGATCTCCGAGACGCGCCACGAGCTCTGCTCGGCATGGCCTGACGCGCCCTCGACCGCGGCCAGCGCGAACACGCACGAGTCCGTCATCGCCTGGGAGGCCGCGACCCCCGTCGTGGAGGCGATCGCGATCTCCGTGAGCCCGCTCGTGAAGAAGCCGTAGAGGTCGAGGCTCGAGGCCTCGATCGCCGCGGCCGCCAGGCGCGCCTGATCCTCGGGCCCGAGCGAAGCCGTCTCCTCGTCGTAGCCCTCGACCGCAGGCGGGTCGGCCTTCGGCGCGAGGCCGGGGAAGTCGGGATCGTCGGGAGCGCTGTCCGCGGCCTCGGCGGCGCGGGCCGCGAGCGCGCGAAGCCCTTCCTCGTCCGTCCGGTTGGCGACCGCCACGCCCACGCGCCCGTCGCGGACGATCTGCAGCTCGACGACGTCGTTCTCGATCAGCGTCGGCTGGTGCACCTCCGAGCCGGCGAAGCGCGCCAGCCCGGAGCGCTCGCTGTTCACGAGCGCGAGCGCCTCGTCGCCTTCGGCGGCGCGGAGCGCGCGCTCGGCGAGGTCGAGCGCCGTCAACTCTTGAAGCCGACCTGGACGTTGCGGAACCGAGCGGGCGAGGTCCCGTGCGAGACGTGCGCGTGCTGTCCCGGCTGTCCCTTGCCGCAGTTCGTGAGCCCGTGGAGAAGCCATTCGTCCTCCCCGGCGACCGCATCGAGCGAGCCCCAGAAGACCGGCGTCTGCCCCGTGTAGGTCGCGTCGCGGAGCATCCGGCCGAGCTTCCCGTCCTTGATTTCCCAGGCGACCTGCGTCCCGAACTGGAAGTTCAGGCGCTTGTCGTCGATCGACCAGCTCTTGTTCGTCTGCAGGAAGAGCCCCTCGTCGACGCCTCCGATCAGCTCCTCGAGCGACCCTTCGCCCGGCTCGAGGTGGAGGTTCGTCATCCGGACGAGCGGCATCCGGCTCCAGCCGTCCGCGCGCATCGAACCGCCCGAGCCGCTCCCGATCCGCGCGGCCGTCTCGCGCGAGGACAGGAACCCGCGCAGGACGCCCTCGGCCACCACCGGCACGCGCTGCGCCGAGACGCCCTCGTCGTCGAAGGCGAAGGTCCCGAGCCCGCCCGGGGTCGTCGGGTCCGCCGTCACGTTCATGTGCCCGGAGCCGTAGCGGAGCGAGCCGAGGTCGCCGGGCTTGAGGAAGCTCGTGCCCGCGTAGGCGGCCTCGGTGCCGTAGACGCGGTCGAGCTCCGTGGGGTGGCCGACGGACTCGTGCACCTGGAGCTCCATCTGCTCCGCGTCGATCACGACCGTCGTGACCTGCGGTGGGCACGGGTCGGCCCGGAGGAGCGCCGCCGCCTGCTCGCCGACTCGCGGTGCCTCGCGTTCGACCGCGAGCGACTCGACGTACTCCCAGCCGGCCTGCGAGCTCGAGCCGCCGTGGGCGCTCGGGTGGCTCCGGATCTGCGTGATGCCGTCGCGCGTGGCCGTCGCGTCGATCCCGCCGCCGCATTCGACGAACTCCTGCTCGGTCGTAGCGCCCTCGGACGAGACGAACACCCGCCGCTCGCGCTGGGCCCGCACGAAAGCGGCGGTGACGTTCACGTCATCGTGCGCCATGCCGTCCTCGGCCCGGAGGCAGTGGGCGACCTTGTCCGCCAGCGAGATCTCGAAGGGGTCGCGCTCGACCGGCGTTCGGTACTCGCCCTGGGCCGGCTCGACGGGCGCGAGTGCCCGGCTGTGCCCGCCGGGCGCGGCCTTCGCGAACGCGCATGCCTTGGCGGCCGCGGCTTGGGCTCCATCGGCGCTCAGGCGGCGGTCGCAGGCGAAGCCCCAGGCGCCGTCGACGAGCGCGCGGACTCCCAGGCCCTCGCTCTCCATGTCGTCGAGGCGGTCGACCCGCCCGTTGCGCGTCGCGACCGTCTGCGCCCTGCGAAGAACGGCGCGTGCGTCCGTGTACGAGGCTCCTGCGGCGAGCGCCGCGGAGACCGCCTCTTCGCAGAGCTCGCGCATCGCGCGAACACTAAATGAGTGCGCTGGAGAGGACTTCTACGTCGCGAAGTCCGCCCGCTTCGCGGGCATGACGACTTCGCGCCGAGGACCTTTCCTACGGCCGTGCTGGGCTGAGCCGAGCAAAGCCCGCCTCAGCGGCGAATTCGACGCCACTAGCTCGTCGCTACAATGGCCGCCGCGCGCTGGTGGCGGAATTGGTAGACGCGCAAGGTTGAGGGCCTTGTGGGGTTAAAACCCCGTGGAGGTTCAAGTCCTCTCCAGCGCATACATCTCTCGGCACGATCCGGTCACCACCGGAGTTGCCTCTCTAGGAACATTCGACACTCAGACGACTACGGCTTGCGGCGTGGGTCGCTCCTGCCTCGGATTTCTCATCGTGCTGTTCGCGGCGCTTCGGTTCGTGCGGCCTTGAGCCTTGGGGATGTCACTAGCTCGGTTTGACGTTTGCTGCGTGAAGATATATCTTCGCGATACATGAACGCAGTGACGCCGGTTCTCCTCGGAATGCTTTCGCTGGGCCCGCGGTCGGGCTACGACATCAAGCGAGTCGTCGACCATTCGACACGGTTCTTCTGGGCCGCGAGCTACGGGCAGATCTATCCCGAGCTGCGCCGGCTCGAGAAGGAAGGCCTGATCGAGGGCGAGGACGTGCCGAACGGTGGCCGCAACCGGCGGGTCTACAAGCTGACCGATGCCGGTCGCCAGTCGCTCGTGGACTGGCTGGTCGATAGGAAGTTTTCGGTCGAGTACCGCGACGAGTCGCTCCTGCGCCTCTTCTTCGCGGATGCGCTGCCGCGCGATGAGGCGCTCCGGCTGCTCGAGGATCGCATGAAGGGCCACGCCCAGTTCCTCGAGGTCTTGCGCGAGATCGAGAATCTGCCGGGCGGCAAGGACCCGGACTTCGTCGATCTCGTCCTGCAGTGGGGAATCGAGTTCAACGAATGGGGGATCCAATGGTGCGAGAAGCATCTGAAGCGCCTCACGGGCCAGACGAAGGCGGCCTAGAAGAGCCCACATTCCGCGGTGTGCTCATGACCGGGCTGCCGGGATTCCTGCGAGAAGGCTTCCTCCCCGTCGGCGCGTTCTACGTCGGCCTTCGCCTGGGCGGGCTCGCCGCTGGGATCGTCGCGTCGACGATCTTTTCGTTCCTCGTCTATCACTACGAGCGCCGGGCCGGACGCGACGGGCTGGTCGTACGCATCTCGCTCGCCTTCGTGCTCGTCCAGGGAGCGATCGGCCTCGCCGCCGACAGCACGACGGTCTACCTGGCGCAGCCGGTGCTGGTGAATGCGGCCTGGGGCCTCGCGTTCCTCGTCTCGGCGGCGATCCGCCGGCCGCTCGCGGGTGCCCTCGCGTGCGCGTGGTACCCGTTCCCCCACTGGTTCCGGCAGACGGAGCCCTTCAAGCGGGTCTTCGGGATCCAGTCGCTCGTCTGGGGCGCGTACTTCCTCGCGCGCAGCGCGATGCGCATGGCCGCGCTGCTCCAGGGCAGCCTCGAAAGCTTCCTCGTGATCGTGTTCGTCACGGGCACGCCGATGGGCTTCCTCCTGATCGCCTGGTCGATCCGCCATGCGATCCGGGGCCTGGCCGATGCCGAGGTCGAGCCGCCGGATTTGACGCCGTCCGGGAGGGGAGCTACCCTCGATGGCGAACATACGTTCGTCACACTCCCCGACCCAGGAGACGCGAATGCTGACCGGCCGACAGCAGGAGATCTGGAAATTCCTAACGGACTACGTCGACGAGCACGGCTATCCGCCCACAGTTCGTGAGATCGGCGAGGCCGTCGGGCTCGCCTCGCCGTCGACGGTTCACGCGCACCTCGCCAACCTCGAGCGCGCGGGCCTGATCAAGCGCGACCCGACCAAGCCGCGCGCCCTCGAGCTGCGCCGCGACCCGAAGCCGGACCCGGCGCGAGCGACCGACGTGCACCGCCTGCCGCTCGTCGGCGACGTCGCCGCCGGCGGCCCGCTCCTGGCCGAGGACAACGTCGAGGACTACGTGGCCGTGCCCGAGCCGCTCGCCGGCGGGGGCGAGGAGTTCCTCCTTCGCGTCAAGGGTGACTCGATGATCAATGCGGGGATCCTCGAAGGCGATCTCCTGGTCGTGCGGCGCGAGCAGACCGCCCAGGACGGCGACATCGTCGTGGCGCTGGCGGGCGACGACGAGACCGCGGAGGACGCGACCGTCAAGCGCTTCTTCCGGGATGGGCGGCGCGTGCGCCTCCAGCCCGAGAACGACGAGCTCGAGCCGATCTTCGCCGACCACGTGCAGATCCTCGGCAAGGTGACGGGGGTGTTCCGGACCCTGTGACCGTGGAGCCGCTCAACCGCACGCTCGAGCAGGAGCTGAACGCGCTGCTCCGGGGCGCCAGCCTGGAGTGCCTCGTCTGCGGCGAGTTCGTGCTGCATCTGCCCCAAGGCGGGATCTTCTGCCCGGAGTGCGGGAGCGGGCTCGACGTCGCGCAGGCCGATTCCGGCGGCACGCGGCTACAATTTCCGATGCAGGCCGGGTGACCGCGGGCCCTCTCGTGGGCTCGAGGAAAGTCCGGACACCGAAGGGTAGGACGCTGGGGCGACCCAGGCGGCGAAAGCCGACGGAAAGTGGCACAGAAAGGAGACCGCCGGCGACGGATCTCGCGAGACGTCGAAGGTAAGGGTGAAAGGGTGGGGTAAGAGCCCACCAGCGCCGTGGCGACACGGCGGCTAGCCAAACCCCGTCCGGTGCAAGGCGAACAGGCTCCGTTGACGCGGCCCGCCGAGGAGCCGGGTAAGCCGCACAGAAGGATGGTCACCCAAGACAGAATCCGGCTTACAGGCCTGCTACGGAAAAGCCCCGCGGTTGCGGGGCTTTTCTATTCGCCGCAGTGGAGAGCGTCGCACCGGCGGCGAGATCCTAAGCCGCGGCGCATAATCGCCTGGTCGGACGAAGGGAGAAGGCGATGATCGACCACGTGACGGCAAACGTCGGCGACTTCGAGCAGGCGAAGCGCTTCTACACGCAGGCGCTCGCGCCGCTCGGCTACTCGGTGCAGATGGAGTTCGGCGAATCGGCCGGCTTCGGGACGGGCGAGGGCATCCCGGACTTCTGGATCTCCTCGAGGGAAGGGCGAGGCGCAACGCACGTCGCGATCTCGGCGAAGGATCGCGCGGCCGTGGACGCGTTCTACGAGGCCGCCGTCCAGGCCGGGGGTAACGACAACGGAGCGCCGGGCCTGCGGCCGGACCTCCACGAGGCCTACTACGCGGCGTTCGTGCACGACGCGGACGGCAACAACATCGAGGCGGTGACGCACCGCCCGGAGTGAGCTAGGAGCGTAGGGCGACCTCGAGCGCCGTCCCGCGCCCGGGCACCGAGACGAGCCGGAAGCCTCCGCCGATCGAGGCGGCCCGCGCCCGCATGTTCTTCAGGCCCTGGCCGGGGTCGATCTCGGACTCGTCGAAGCCCGCGCCGTCGTCGACGACGCTGACGAAGCGCTCGCCGTCACGCTCCTCGATCCGCACCTCGGCGCGTCGTGCACCCGCGTGCTTGCGCGCGTTCGCGAGCCCTTCCTGGACGATCCGGAAGACCTCGATCTGCTCGTCGGGCGCGAGGCGGATCGCGTCCTGGATCTCGAGGTCGACCTCGAGCCGGCCGTCTGCGGTCAGGAAGTCGACGTAACGGCGCAGGGCGGCGTCGAACGGCGCCGAGCCGCCGGCCGACGAGAGCGCCAGCACCGCGAAGCGCGCCTCCTGCTGCGCCGCCTCAGCAGCCTCCTTGAGCTGCGGCAGCGTCTTCTCCGGCGAGGCGCCGTTCTCGAGCATCGTCGCGTGCGTCGAGACTGCGAAGAGGTACTGCGCAAGACCGTCGTGGATCTCGCGCGCGACGCGGGCGCGCTCCTCGGCGACCGCCCGGCCGAACTCCGCGAAGCGGATCGCCCGCCAGACCCCCACGAGCAGCACGCTGTACGAGAGCAGCCGCAGGAAGTCGCCCTGCGAGACGTACCGCCCCGACAGCAGCGGGGTGAAGACGTAGTGGAGCTCGGCGAAGAGCGCGAGCGTGGCCGCGAGGCAGAGCCACCGGTCGAGGTCGTTCCGGCGCGCCCGGAAGCGCAGGCCCCAGCCGACCATCGCGACGAGCGAGAGGAGCGCCTGGACCGCGAGCGCGGCCTGGAGCTGGAACGGCTGCGACCCGGGATCGTCTGCGAAGGGCGGCAGGGAGGTGCCAGCCTGCTGCGCGACACCCCACGAGAGGCCGAGCACGATCGCGACCGCGACGAGCATCTCGGCGAGCGCGCGGCCTCGCGCGTTCACGCGCCGCTTGGCGAACGGAGCCGCGGCGATGAGTGCCGAGGCGAAGAGCCTGCCGCCGAGCCCGGCCCAGAACTCGACCCGGTGAACCGGCTGCCCCCCGAGCACCGGAGCGATCGAAAATGCGAACGTCGAGGCGGCCGCGGCTGCGAAGCCTCCGCAGAGCAGCAGGTCGAGCTTCCGCCCGTCGACGGAGAAGCGAAGGCCGGCCAGCAGGGCGACGATCGCGCCGGCGAGCGTCACGGCCGTGTCGAGCACGAGCCGCACCTGCGGTACCGAGTACGTGTTCCGAAGCTCGGGGTAGGCGACGAAGAGCGCGAGCGTCGCGCCGAGCAGCCCGATCAGGAGCACCTCGCCCCAGAGCCAGGCCTGGTAGTCGTCACGTTCTTCGTGCCGCACGAAACCCTTGTCGGCATCCGCGCCGCTGCCGATAAGGCTTCGGTGCGAGTCCTGCTCGTCGACGACCACCCGATCACCCGCAATGCGCTGGCCGCGCTGCTGGCCCAGCACGGCTTCGACGTGGCCGGCGAGGCCTCCGACGGCGAAGAGGCCGTCGAGCAGGCGCGCCGCCTCTCGCCGCAGCTCGTCCTGCTCGACCTCTCGATGCCGGGCGTGACCGGCCTCGAGGCGCTGCCACGCATCCGCGACGCAGCGCCTGAGTGCGAGGTGGTCGTGCTGACCGCCACCGGGACCGAGGAGAACCTGCTCTCCGCCATCCGCGGGGGCGCCGCCGGCTACCTCCTGAAAAGCGAGCCGCCCGAGCGGATCGTCGAGTTCCTGCGCGGTGTCGGCCACGGCGAGGCGGCGCTCTCCGGCGAGGTCGCGCGCCGGCTGCTCGAGGAGGTGCGCGCGGGCGGAACCCGCGGCGTGCCCGATGCGATCGCGGGCTCGCTGAGCGCTCGCGAGGTCGAGGTGCTGCTCCTCCTCGACCAGCATCTCGGCACCGACCAGATCGCCGCACGGCTCTACATCTCCGAGCACACCGTTCGCTCGCACGTCAAGAGCCTCCTGCGGAAGCTCGGCGTCTCCTCGCGCCGCGAGGCCCTGGAAGCGCTCAGCTCCGCCCGCGCTGCCTGAAGGAAATCCCCCACGGTGGGGGATACGGATCACCCAAGCTGAGACGCGGCCGCGGCGATACTCAGAACAGACACCGAACCTCCTTACAAAGGGTGTTTCGAAGCGCGGTGGCTCTGTGCTTCCTCGGCGACACGGCCGGCTCCAGAGGGGCCGGCCGCGTCATTTCTCGAACCCTTCGCGCGCGGCGCCCACCAGCAGCGGCAGCGTGCGGGGGTCGTAGCCGCCCTCGAGGACGGCCGCGACGCGCGGGGCGAGCTCGGCGGACCGCGCCGCGAGCTCGCGGAAGCCGTTCTCGGTGACGCGCATCGACGCGAGCGGGTCCATCACGTGGGCGTCGAAGCCCGCCGAGACGAGGACGAGCTCGGGCTCGAAGGCGCGCACGGCCGGCGCGACCAGCTCGTCGAACGCGCTCAGGTATTCCTCGTCGCCAGAGCCTGCGGGGAGCGGGACGTTCAGCGTCGTCGGCCCGCCCTCGCCGGGCCCGCCGCTGCCGGGGTAGAACGGCCACTGGTGCATCGAGGCGTAGAACACCGAGTCGTCGTCGCGGAAGATCTCCTCGGTGCCGTTCCCGTGGTGCACGTCCCAGTCGACGACCGCCACGCGCTCGAGTCCGAGCTCGGCCTGGGCGTGCCGCGCAGCGATCGCCGCGTTGTTCAGGAGGCAGAAACCCATCGCGCGGCCGGGCAGCGCGTGATGCCCGGGTGGACGGACGAGCGCGAAGCCGCCGCGAGTGGCCGCCTCGACCGCGCACCCGGCCGCGAGCAGCGCCGCCTCCCAGCTCGTCTCCGAGGCGATCGTGTCCAGGTCGAGCATGGTCGAGACCTCGAGCGACTCGAGCCGGTCGAGGTACGCGGGCTCGTGGCAGCGCTCTACGTGTTCACGCGAGGCGGGGCTCCCCTCGGCGACGTCGAAGGTCGCGAGCAGGACCTCCAGCCGCTCGCGCGTCTCGACGTGGGGCTCCGTCGGGTGGAGCTGCCCCAGCGACGAGTGGCTTACGAAGTCGATCGAACCGCGTCGGCCAGCTCGTCGAGCGAAGCGCCGCCCTGCGCGCGGCCGACCAGGTAGCAGAGCAGGGGCGCGTTCGTTCGCTCGCCCGAGTCGTGGGCGGCGATGCGCGCGAGGTCGAGCAGGGTCACGGCGTCCTCGTCCGAGAGCTCGAGCTCCGCAGGAGGCACTCCCGAGGCTGTCGCCACGGCATCGCGCGCGTCTTTCAGCCAGGTATCCACGGAGGCGGATGCTAGGTCATCGAGGCCAGGCGGTCGGCCAGCTGGTTCAGGCCCCACGAGCGGACGAGGGAGGACGCCTCCGCCCAGGCAGGGTGCTGATCTTCGATGGAAGGGAGAGGGGCGGAGGCGTCGACCGTTGCAATTCGACGGTAGAGCCGCAAGTCCTCCGCCTCCGCCGAGAACCGGCCCGCCTCCAGGGCGGCCTCCAAGGTTCCGTACTCGCGCAGGACGTCGGCCGCCTTCTTCGGCCCGACCCCCGCCGCGCCGGGAAGCTTGTCGGAGGGGTCGCCGCGCAGGGCGATGAAGTCCGGGACCTGTTCGGGGTCGACTCCGTAGCGCTCACGGACCTCTGCGGGGCCGATCCTCGTCAGCTCGGAGACGCCGCGAACCGGCTGCAGGATGGTGGTTCGTTCGCTCGCCAACTGGAACATGTCGCGGTCCGATGTCGCCACCACCGCAGTCCCGTCGCGAGCCTCCTCGAAGGCAACGGCCGCGCCGAGGAAGTCGTCAGCCTCGTAGCCCGCGCCTTTCGCCGCCGCGAACCCGGCGGCCCTGACGAGCTCCGGGAGCATGTCGAGCTGCTCCAACAGCTCCGGGTCGAAGACGCGCCCGCTTTGATAGGCCTCGAAGGCTTCGTTCCGGTAGGTCGGCTCGCCGATCGAGTCCCAGCCCACCAGCACCGCCCGCGGCGCCTCTGCCTCCCAGAGACGCACGAGCATGTTGGTGAAGCCGAGCACGGCACCGAGCCGGACGCTCTTGGGCATCGCGTGGTACGCGCGGTGCGCCAGCGAGTCTCCGTCGATGACGAGCAGCGGCTTCGGCTTCACAGGCCCGCGTACAGCTCCTGGATCTGTGCCATCAGCCGCTCGGTCGCGACCTCGGCCACGCGCTTCTGCTCGATCCCGTCGAGGTCGGAGAGGTCGATCGGGTCACCGTAGGCGACCCGCAGCTGGCCGAGCCGCGAGAGTCGGTCGGTGCCCTTGATCGCCGCCGGAACGAGCGGCGCCTCCGCTCCGAGCGCGATCCGCGCTGCGCCCGTATGTGCGCGCGCGACGTGCTTCTTGCGGAGACCCTTCCGCCGCCGCGTCCCTTCCGGGAACATGACGACGATCTCGCCCTCCTTCACTAGGCTCACCGCGGTGCGCACGGCCTCGACGTCACTTTCGCCGCGCCGGACCTTGAATGCCCCGCCGGCGCGGAGCATCGGCGTGAGCACCGGGTTGAAGAGCTCCGACTTCGCCATGAAGCGCAGTTGCCGCTCGGGCCACAGCGGCATTCCGAGCGGCCAGGGGTCGAAGTTCGACGTGTGGTTGGCCGCGAGCACGAAGCCTCCCTCGGGAAGGTGTTCCATGCCTCGGGCGCGAAGTCGATAAAGACCCGTCACGACCGGCCAGCTGACGAAGCCGGCGAACCAGTAGAAGGGCGCAACCATGACACGCAATCGTCACATTTTCGACTCTCGCTAAGGTGATTCTCCCGATATGAAGACTCTTGTGATTGCAGAGAAGCCCTCGGTGGCCCGCGACATCGTCGACGCGCTGCCCGGAAGCTTCGAGAACAACGACACCTCCTACGAGTCGGACGACACGATCGTGACCTTCGCCGTCGGCCACCTCGTCCAGCTGATCGCTCCGGAGGAGTACGACGACCGCTACAAGCGCTGGCGGATGGACGACCTGCCCATCATCCCCGAGGACTTTCGGCTGAACGCGCGTGACAAGAAGGCCGAGAAGCAGCTCAAGGCGATCCACAAGCTGCTCAGGCGCGACGACGTCGACCGCATCGTGAACGCGTGCGACGCCGGCCGCGAGGGCGAACTGATCTTCGCGTACATCTACGAGACCTCCGGAGTCGACAAGCCGGTCGAGCGGCTCTGGATCAGCTCGATGACGAAGCAGGCGATCCGCGAGGGCTTCGAGCAGCTCCGCCCCGGCGAGCAGCTGCGGCAGCTCGAAGCGGCCGCGCGCTCGCGCTCGGAAGCCGACTGGCTGGTCGGCATGAACGCCACACGCGCCGCGACCATCCGCGGCCGCGCCTGGGTCGGCGGCGTCGTCTCGCTCGGCCGCGTGCAGACGCCCACGCTGGCGCTAATGGTCAAGCGCGAGCGCGAGATCCAGGCCTTCGTCCCCGAGCCGTACTGGCTCGTCCACGCCCAGTTCGACCCCCGCTACGAGGGTCTCTGGTTCGAGGGCGACGAGAACCGGATCACGGGCAAGGGCGGCGACAAGCGCGCCGACGAGATCGCGGGCAAGGTGTCCGGCAAGGACGGCGTCGTGGAGTCGGTCGAGCGCAAGGAGCAGTCCGAGCGCGCGCCGCTGCTCTACGACCTCACCTCGCTCCAGCGCGACGCGAACCGGCGCTTCGGCTTCTCCGCGCGGAGGACCCTGCAGGCCGCGCAGTCGCTCTACGAGGACAAGAAGGCGATCACGTACCCGCGCACGAGCTCGCGCTGGCTCTCCGGCGACCTCGTCCCGCAGCTGAAGCCGACGGCAGCCACGCTGGCGCCGATCGGCGAATACAAGGCCGCTGCCGAGTACGTGCTCGGCCTCCAGCAGCTGCCGCTGGCCCGGGTCGTCAACGACTCGAAGGTCGACGACCATCACGCGATCATCCCGACCGACGTCGAGCACGACGTCGAGCGCTTCTCGCCAGACGAGCGCCGCATCTTCGACCTGGTCGCGCGTCGCTTCCTCGCGGTCTTCCACCCGCCGGCACGTTATGCGCGGACGACCGTGATCACCCTGGTCGAGGAAGAGCGCTTCCGCTCGCGCGGGAAGGTCACGCTCGAGGCAGGCTGGCGCGGCGTCTACGGGCTCCTCTCCGACGCCGACCACCAGCAGCAGCGGCAGGACGAGGACGCGGAGAACGAGAGCGCGGAGCTGCCGCCGCTCGAGCAGGGCCAGAAGGTCAAGTGCACCGCGGCCGAGGTCGAGGCCAAGGAGACGAAGCCGCCGCCCCGCTACACCGAGGCGACGCTGCTCTCGGCGATGGAGACCGCCGGCAAGCTCGTCGACGACGAGGAGCTGCGCGAGGCGATGAAGGAGCGCGGCCTCGGCACTCCGGCGACGCGAGCCGAGACGATCGAGACGCTGATCCGCCGCGAGTACATCGAGCGCGTGGCAAAGGACCTCCAGCCGACGCCGAAGGGCCTGCAGGTGATCACGATGCTCGAGGAGCACCCCCTCACCTCGCCAGAGCTCACGGGTGACTGGGAGAAGCGGCTCGGCGACATCGAGCACGGCAGCGACGACCGCAAGGCCTTCATCGACGACATCGCCGAGTTCACGCGCGCGACCGTCGAGAAGATCGCGGCCCTCGACAAGGAGAAGCTGCGCCCGGAGCGCGTCGAGCTCGGGCCGTGCCCCCGCTGCGGCGCCGAGACCGGCGAGATCATCAAGGAGAACTCGAAAGCCTACGGGTGTACGAGCTGGAAGAGCCGTGAGGAGACCGGCTGCGGCTTCGTGATCTGGAAACGCGTCGCCGGCCGCACGCTCACCCCGGAGATCGCCCGCCAGCTGCTCGAGGAGGGGCGGACGAAGGAGGTCATCTCAGGCTTCCGGTCACGTGCCGGCAAACCTTTTCGCGCGCGCCTCGTCTTGAACGAGGAAGGGAAAGTCGAGTTCGACTTTCCTGCGCGTACGCAAACCAAAGAGGCCGCCGTCGCGGAATAGGACATACGGGTACCGCGTTGAGAAGTCCAAGCCCGGACAGGGGTGTGTGTGACCCTGTTCAGGCGAGGAATATCCCCGTACAGTGCGAAAGATCGAGGCAGGAACGACATCTAAGGCTCAAGAGGTGAAATTGACCCAGAACCAGCTCCACGAACTGCTCGAGACCGAGCCCGCGCGCGTGCTCCTCGAGGGCGCCGAAGAGCGCGGCTTCGTTTCGCCGACGGAACTCGAGGCCTTCGCGCTCGAGCACGACCTCGCCGAGGACGAGGTCGAGCTCCTGACGCGCGAGCTCGAGGCCACCGGCCTCGAGGTTCGCGAGGCGGATGCTCCCGCGGAAGCCACCGAGAAGTCGGGGGAGCGAGCCGCTGCCCCGGAGCCGGAGCCCGAGCCGCACGTCCTCGTCGGCGCCGCCGACAGCCTGCAGCTCTTCCTCGCCGACATCGGCCGCCACAAGCTGCTGACCGCGGCCGAAGAGGTCATGCTCGCGAAGGCGATCGAGCGCGGCGACCTCACCGCCAAGCGCCGGATGATCGAGTCGAACCTGCGCCTCGTCGTCTCGATTGCGAAGGGCTACCGCGGGCTAGGCGTCCCGTTCCTGGACCTGATCCAGGAGGGCACGCTCGGCCTCAACCGCGCGGTCGAGAAGTTCGACTGGCGGCGCGGCTACAAGTTCTCGACGTACGCGACCTGGTGGATCCGCCAGTCGGTGCAGCGCGCGGTCGCGAACCACGCGCGCACGATCCGCGTGCCCGTCCACGTGGTCGAGCGGCAGCAGAAGCTCGGCCGCGCCGCGCGGCGCCTCGAGGTCGAGCTCGGGCGCGAGGCGACGAAGGACGAGCTCGCGGAGGCGACCGGCCTGCCGATCCAGCACGTCGACGAGGCGCTCGGCGCCGCGCAGGCGTCGGTCTCGCTGAACCAGACCGTCGGCGCCGCCGACGAAGGCGAGCTCGGCGATCTCGTCGCCGCCCGCGAGGCCGCCGATCCGTTCGACGAGGCAGAGGAATCGCTCCGGCGCCAGGGCGTGCGGCGGGCCCTCGACGCCCTGCCAGAGCGCGAGCGGCGGATCC
>DATDMJ010000072.1:0-2107 GCA_036518855.1 Gaiellaceae bacterium
GCGATGTAGACGTTGCCGCGCTCGAACAGCTCCTCCATGTGCCGGTAGAGGAAGGTGAGCACGAGCGTGCGAATGTGCGCGCCGTCCACGTCGGCGTCGGTCATGACGATGATGCGGTTGTAGCGGAGCTTCGAGATGTCGAACTCGTCGCCGATGCCCGTGCCGATCACCTGCACGAGCAGCTGGATCTCGGTGTTCGAGAGCACCTTGTCGATCCGGTTCTTCTCGGAGTTGATGATCTTCCCGCGCAGGGGCAGGATCGCCTGGTTCGACTTGTCGCGCGCCTCCTTGGCGGCGCCGCCGGCCGAGTTGCCCTCGACGATGAAGAGCTCCGCGAGCTCCGGGTCGCGCACCTGACAGTCGGCGAACTTCTTCGCGATCTCGCCGCCGAAGGCGCCCTTGCGGCGGGTCAGCTCCCGGGCCTTGCGCGCGGCCTGGCGGGCCCGCGCGGCCGCGATCGCCTTCTGGATGATCTGCTTCGCGTCCTGCGGGTTCTCCTCGAGGAACTCGGCGAGCTTCGCGTTGACCGCCTGCTCGACGAAGCCCTTCACCCACGGGTTGCCGAGCTTCGTCTTCGTCTGGCCCTCGAACTGCGGCTCCTGCAGCTTCACCGAGACAACCGCGGCCAGGCCCTCGCGGACGTCCTCGCCCTCGAGGTTCTCCTCCTTCTCCTTGAGCAGCTCGAGCTTGCGCGCGACGCGGTTGAGCGTCCGCGTCAGCGCCGCGTTGAAGCCCGAAAGGTGCGAGCCACCCTCGTGCGTGTTGATGTTGTTGGCGAAGGTGTAGACCGAATCCTGGTACGACGAGTTCCACTGCATCGCGACCTCGACGGCGCCCTCCTCGCTCTCGCCCTCGAAATAGACGATCCGCTTGTGCACCGGGTCCTTGGCCGAGTTGACGTGCGCGACGAAGTCCCTGATCCCGCCCTCGTAGTGGAACTCGACGCTCTCGCCCCCGGCGCGCTCGTCGGTCAGGCGGATCCGCAGCCCGCGCGTCAGGAAGGCCGTCTCGCGCAGGCGCTGGCTGAGCGTCTCGTACGACCAGTCGACCTCTTCGAAGATCTCCGCGTCCGGGAGGAACGAGATCGTCGTCCCGGTCTCAGCCGCCTTGCCCGCGACCTCGAGGTCGCTCGTCTGCTCCCCGCGCGCGAAGGTCTGGCGGTAGAGGTTGCCGTCGCGGCGGACCTCGGCGGTCAGGCGCTCCGAGAGCGCGTTCACGACCGAGATGCCCACGCCGTGCAGCCCGCCCGAGACCTTGTACGCGGCGCCGTCCCCGCCGAACTTGCCGCCGGCGTGCAGCTTCGTCAGCACGACGGTCAGCGCTGAGAGGCCGCCCTGGTCGGCCATCTCGTCCACGGGGATGCCCGAGCCGTTGTCGCGGACGGTCACGGAGTTGTCCGGATGGATCGTCACGTCGATCGCGTCGGCGCGTCCCGCGAGCGCCTCGTCGACGGCGTTGTCGACCGCCTCGTAGACGAGGTGATGGAGGCCGCGCGCGCCCGTCGAGCCGATGTACATGCCCGGGCGCAGGCGAACGGGCTCGAGGCCTTCCAGAACGGTGATGTCTTTTGCGGTATAGGAAGCTTTAGGCATGAAAAAAGCCCTGCAAGTTGCGCATTTCCGGGCTGATCTAATCCTACCAGACGGAGCGGCCGGAAGCGGCCCTCGCGAGGCTTGCGCGCGCAGCTTTTTCCACTGTTTTGCGGAGTTCTTCGGAGCCGATCCCCGCAGCCCAGCCGCGTGCCTGCGCTACCTGCTCCTCGGTGGCTTCTGGAAGGGGCTCACGGAGGTCTTCCGAACTGGCCTGCGCGGCCTCCGGAAGGGGCCCGGGAGCGAACCGCAGCTTCCGCGGCGCGTCCGCCCCGAGGCGCCCTCGAATCTCGCTCTCGAGCTGGCCCAGCTCGAAGGCCCACGCGGACGAGCTCGTGTTCACGTGCAGCGTCCCGTCCCGGCTCAGCCGTGCGGGCCAGGCGTTGGCCGCCACCGCGTCCCCGACGAGCCGCGGCCACGCCTCCACGAGGTCGGTCATCGGGCCGGCGGTTCCGAACCGGCCGAGCTCGCTGCGCACCGCGTCCCCGATCCGCTCCATCACGCCGCCCTGCTCGTGC
>DATDMJ010000073.1:0-22487 GCA_036518855.1 Gaiellaceae bacterium
TACGACTCGTCGCGCGCCGCGTCCTGGACGCGCATGATCTCGACGAGCTGCGCGATCGCCTCGGCGCTTCCAGGCGGGCCGGCCGGCCCGAGCCGGTCGAGCAGCTGGACGCCGAGCCCGAGCAGCAGCCCTCCAGCGGACGGCGGAGGGTTCGATTCGAAGTCGTGCCCGAGGAAGCTGACCCTCACGGGCCGCCGGCGGATGACCCGGTAGTCCGCGAGATCGCGGAGGGTGATCGCACCGCCGCCCTCTTCGATGTGAGCGACGAGCCGACGGGCCAGCTCGCCGCGGTAGAGATCGTCGGCGCCGTGCTCGGCAAGGCGCTCGAGCGTGTCCGCGAGGTCCCTCATCACGAGGCGATCGCCCGCGACGAGCCGGTTGCCGTCACGGCTGTAGATCGCATGCCCCTCGGGCGTGTGCCGGAGGATCAGGTCGAGGATCGCGTGGAGATAGCCCTGCGACTCCGTCACCACGACGCCCTCGCGTGCGTGTCGGATCGCCGGCTCGAACAGCACTCGCCAGGGGAGCGTGCCGAAAAGGCGGTGCGCCTCCGCCAGCCCGGCCGCCGCTCCCGGGACCGCGCAGGACGGAGCGCCGATCCGGAACGCCTGCGACGACTCGGGCGTGAACACGACCTCGACCGAGGCCATCTCGGCCAGCTCCCGGCGGCCCAGGCCGAGCCCGGGAACGGTGACGAAGTGGTCGAGGACGCGTGTCGATTTGTCGCGCCCGTGGTGAACGAGCATGAAACCGCCCGCGCCGGGGCCGGTGAGCGTGCTCTCGGCGACCCACGACACGAACGCCGCCGCGATGCAGGCATCGACAGCATTTCCGCCTTCCGCCAGCACTGCGGCACCTGCCTCGGCAGTCAGCGGATGCCCCGCGGCAACCGCGCCTCTCATGGCGTCAAGCGTAGTGCCTGGCGGCCCTTGCAGCCGTCGGCGCCGGTATCGTCCAAGCGCTTGCCGAAAGCCAGCCCGCTCGCCCGCGAAGCTCTGCTCTCCGCCGCCGCCGCGGCGACGTTCGCGGCTTTGCTCGTGTGGCTGGGGCCGCCGGGCGCCGACCTCGCGGAGCACGCCTACCAGCGGACGCTGTTCCTGCACCACGGCTTCGCGCTCTGGAACAACTTCTGGTACGCGGGGCGCTACAGCTTCGTCACCTACAGCGTCCTCTACTACCCGCTTGCGGCCCTGCTCGGGATCCGGCTGCTCGCGGTCGCGACGGTCTCGACCGCCGCCCTCGCCTTCGCCGTCGTCGTCTGGCGCCAGTGGGGGCCGGCCGCTCGCTGGTCGAGCCGGACGTTCGCGGTCGTCTGGGCCGGAATCGTCCTCTCGGCCGCGTTCCCGTTCGCGCTCGGCGCGGCACTCGCGCTGCTCGCCATGTGGGCGCTCCAGGGCCGGAAGCTCTGGCGCTTCGCCCTGTTCGCGGCGCTGACCCTCGCGGCCAGCCCGCTCGCCTTCCTCTTGCTGGCGCTGCTGCTCGCCGGCTTCGGGCTCTCCCGCTGGAACGACCGCGGCGCCCTCCTCGTGCCCGGGCTGACGCTCGCCGCGTTCGGCGCGGTCGAGGTCGTGCTCTGGCGGATCTTTCCCGGCGGGCGCTATCCGTTCTCGTTCCCGGAGCTCGCCGCGGCGCTCACGTTCTGCATCCTCGGCGTGGCCGTCACCTGGCGGGTCGAGCGCGCGCGCCCGCTGCTCTGGGTCTTTCTCGTGTACCTCGCCGCGTGCATCGCCGCCTACGTGATCCCGTCCGCCCTCGGTGAGAACGTCGCGCGTCTGCGCTATGCGGCGGTTCCCGTCGCGGTGCTCGCGTTGTCGCTGCGTCGCTGGCGGCCGCTTCCGGTCTGCCTCGCCGTCTTCGCGCTCGCCGCGTCCTGGAACGTGACGCCGATCGCCGGCCAGTACATCAAGGGCCGCTCGGATCCCACGGCCAAGGCCTCGTACTGGACTCCCGCGATCTCGTTCCTGCGCAAGCACCTGACGCCGGCATACCGCGTCGAGGCGGTCGACACGGCGGGCCACTGGTCTGCCGTCTACCTGGCCGAGGCGCAGATCCCCCTTGCCCGGGGCGGCTTCCGGCAGGACGACTTCCCACAGAACGCGCTGCTCTACGACCAGTCCCTCGGACGGGCGGCGTACGTCCGCTGGCTGCGTGGGCTCGGAGTGCGCTACGTCGTGCTCACGAGCGCGCCGGCGGACTACAGCTCGCGCGGCGAGGCGGCGCTGCTGCGCGGCGGGCACTCGGGCCTGCGGCCGGTCTTCCGGACGAGTGACGTGACGATCTTCGAGGTGCCGCACGCGACGCCGATCCTCACCGGCCCCATTCCCGGCACGGTCCGGAGCCTCACTGAGTCACACGTGGTCGTCGACCTTCCGAGCTCCGCGCAATACCGGCTCGCGGTCCGCTTCTCCCCGTTCTGGCACGCGGAGAACGCGTGCCTGAGCCGCAGTTCCGACGGGATGACCACGATCGTCCCGAGCCGGCCGGGGCGCCTCGAGCTCTCCTTCCGGCTGAACGCAGGCAGCGCGCTCGCCGCCGTCGGCGGGCGGACGACGGTCTGCGACGGCGCCAGCGACCCGAGCCGCTAGTTCTGGAGGAAGCTCGGCGGCTCGAGCGCCTCTTCGTCTGCCTCGTGGGCACGCCGCGCGATGCGCTGCTGGGCACCGCGCGAGCCGAAGCCGGTCGCCACGACCGTGACCCAGACCTGCCCGGTGAGGCGGTCGTCGAGGGTCGCGCCGAAGATGATGTTCGTGTCTCCGGTCGACGCTTCCCGCACCATCTCGGCGGCCTCGTTCACCTCGTAGAGCGAGAGGTCGTCGCCTCCGGCGATCGAGAGCAGGATGCCCTTCGCGCCGGCGATCTCCGTGTCGATCAGCGGTGAGCGGAGCGCCCGCTCGGCCGCCTCTCTCGCGCGGTTCTCGCCGCTCGCGGAGAAGCCGATGCCCATGAGCGCCGTGCCCGCGTCCTTCATGATCGTGCGGACGTCCGCGAAGTCGAGGTTGATCAGGCCCGGCAGCGTGATCAGGTCGCAGATGCCCTGGACGCCCTGACGGAGGACGTCGTCGGCGATCCTGAACGCGTCGAGCATCGACGTGTCGCGGTCGAGCACCTCGAGCAGCCGCTCGTTCGGGACGACGATCACCGTGTCGCAATTGGCGCGCAGGGTGTCGACACCGTCGCCGGCCTGGCGGTGGCGGCGCGTTCCTTCGAACTTGAACGGCGTCGTCACGATCCCGACGGTCAGCGCGCCGAGCTCGCGGGCGATGCGGGCCACGACCGGCGCGGCCCCGGAGCCGGTTCCGCCGCCCTCGCCCGCGGTCACGAAGACCATGTCCGCCCCGCGGAGAGCACGCTTGATCTGGTCGTAGGCCTCTTCGGCGGCACGGCGGCCGAGGTCGGGGTCGGCGCCCGAGCCGAGGCCCTCGGTGAGCTCGCGGCCGATGTGGATCTTGACGGGCGCGTCGCTCGTCTGGAGCTGCTGGATGTCGGTGTTCACGGCGACGAACTCGACCTGCGAGATGTCGGCGTCGATCATCCGGTTGACGGCGTTGAGGCCCGCGCCGCCGACTCCGACGACTTTGATCACCGCGATGTACGCGCCGGGCTCGGGAACCCGGTGCAGGCGCGGAGGCGGCTCCGGAAGCGGCTCGAGGCGGGCGCGCTCGGGCTCGCGCGCGGGCGTCGCTGCCGGTGGTGCCACCTCGGGCTCGGGCTTGCGCTCGGGCAGGCGGACCGGCTCGGGCTCGGCCGGGGCCGCTTCCTCCATCCACTCGGGGACGTGCTCGACGGTCTGCTCGGGCGGCTCGACAGGGCTCGCCGTGGGCTGCTGCTGCGGCTCCGGCTCCTCCGTGCGTCCTTCCTTCTCGGCCTGTCGCTGTGCCGCTTCCGTTGCCCGGAACAATTCTGCGAGCGGGCCTTCACGCATGCTCGCGCGCCTGCGCGCCATTGAGCACCTCCTTCGCGAGCCGGCGGTAGGCCTCGGCGGCACTTCCGCTGGGGTCGTACTTCAGGACCGAGGTGCCCTTCACCGGTGCCTCGGCATAACGAACGGTCTTGCGGATCTTGGTCTCGAAGACGAGGTCTCCGAAATTCTCCTGGAGGATCTCGACGGCCTCGCGCGAGTGCAACGTCCGCTTGTCGTACATCGTGGGCAGGATCCCCTCGATCTCGACGTGCGGGTTCAGGTTCTCGCGGATCATCGAGAGCGTGTTCTCGAGCTGCACGAGACCGCGCAGCGAGAGGTACTCGCACTGGACGGGCACGATCACTCCGTTCGAGGCGACGAGCGCGTTGATCGTCAGCAGCCCGAGCGACGGCGGGGTGTCGATGAGCACGTAGTCGTAGGCGCCCTTCACCTCGGCGAGCGCCTTCTCGAGCGCTCGCTCGCGGCCGATCATGCTCGAGAGCGCGAGCTCTGCTCCTGCGAGGTCGATGGACGAGACAGCCAGGTCGACCTCGGCGTGGTGAATGACCTCCTGGAGCGGCAGGCGATGTACGAGGACGTCGAACATCGAGCGCTCGATCGAGTCGGGGTTCAGGCCCTGGCTCATCGTCAGGTTGCCCTGCGGATCGAGGTCGACGAGCAGCACCTTCAGGCCCTGCTCGGAGAACGCGACGCCGAGATTCAGCGTCGTCGTCGTCTTCGCCACGCCGCCTTTCTGGTTGGCGAATGAGATCACGCGCCCCATTGGCGCTCCTTTTGACGTCTCGGTCCGGATTCCCGGTCGCGGAAGCAGGCGTGCAAGCCCCATCGAGCCCCTTTCTTCGCTCTCATGCTAGCTATCCCTTCGGAAATTGCTCGCTCGATTTTCCGGTGAGATGGGCTTGGTGCAGGGGTTTCCGTCTGGGCATTACGTCACGAGACGCGTCAAGGCAGTCGCGGCTGCGGCGACGATCACGACCGCCGGCAGGGGCGCACGCACCGCGATCGCGGCGGCGCCCGCGGCCACGCCCGCGAGCCGGGCGTCGAAGACCAGCTCGTTGTCCCCGCCCACCGTTTGGGTGACGACAAGCGCGGCGAGCAGCACAGGCGCGAGCAGCGCGACCGGGCCCGCGACCCGGTCCGGCAGGCGCCGGCGGCCGAGAACGACCGGTCCCGCAGCCTTGAAGGCAATCGTCGCTGCGCCGACGACGACCACGACGAGCCAGGCGGTCACGCCCGCGTCCGCCGTTCGTTCGGCGCGCGCCTGCGACGGAGCCCGAGCAGGCACGCAGCGCTCGCGGCGACGATCGGCGTGCCCGGCGGCGTGAACGGAATCAGGGCAAACGCGATCACCGCTCCCAGAAGGGCAGCCATCCGTGCCGTCCGATCGACGAGCTGCGGCACGAGCAGCGCCAGGAAGAGCGCCGGAAACGCCCCGTCGAGCCCGATGTCCTTGGGATCGCCGAGCGCCGCGCCGCCGGCCACGCCCACGGCCGTCCCGGTCACCCAGGCCACGTAGAGGATCACGCCGGCCCCGATCAGCAGCCGCCGGTCGAAGCGGCCGCCGCCGCGGCTCGAGATCGCCCACGACTCGTCCACGATCAGTTGTGCTTCAGCCAGCCTGCGCAGGCGGCGGCCGTGGAAAAGCGACGCGACCGAGATCGAGATCGGGACGTAGCGCGCGTTCAGGAGCACGGCCGCGGCGATTGCCGCCGCCGCTCCCCCGCTCGCCCCGAGGATCGACGCGACGGCGAACTGCGCAGACCCCGCGAACGTCGTGGCCGACATGACGAGCGGTGCTGCGATCCCCAGACCCGAGGAGCGCGCGAGCAAGCCGAAGGATGCTCCGAAGAACAGCACGGTCGCGGCGATTGCCAGCACCGCCCGCATGCCGTCGCGATAGCTCGCCGCCTCCGCCGACACGGCCCATTGTGCCGGTAGCCGCCCTGCTCACCTCGGCACCGCCTCCGCCCGGTCCCCGCTGCTGCCGTCGGCGCCGAGCGCATCGCGGCAGCGCCGAAGCGCCTGCTCGACGAGGTCGGTTCCTTCGCGCTCGGTCGCGGCCCAGGCCTCCGCCTCGGCGAGCAGCGCTCGCACCTCTGCCAGGAGCGACCGAACCGGTGCTCCCTCGCGCTCGAGCGCCTCGATTCGCTCGAGCCGGTGCAGAACCGCACGCGCCGCTTCCATGGGTGCGACGCTACCCGCGAGATTCGCGCGCGTGTGTCACGGGACCGTGCCGAAACGGTCACGATCGTTCCGCAGGAAGGGCCTAGGACGCGATCGCGGCGAAGTAGCCCGTGGGGCGCGGGCGCGCTCCGATCAAGGCCTCGTCCAGCGAGGCGACCAGCGCGGGCCGGTCGCCGTGCGCAAGCGTCTCGACGACAGCCTTCCGCACCGCATCGGCCACGGCCGGCCCAGCCGGCTCTCCGCGCGTCAGCGAACGAAGCCGCTCCAGCTCGGCCGCGCGGTCGCGCCCCGTCTCGCCGAGCAGGACGGCGGCGCGGACCGTCGCCGCCCAGAGGCCGTCGGGCCCACCCAGGAGCGCAACGAGCGCCTCGCGAAGCTGCTCGGAGCGGAACGGCTCCTCGGCGAACAGCGAGAGCTCCCAGCGGTCGAGCGCCTCCGCGAGCTCCGGATCGTCGTCGGCCCTGCCGAGCCGCTCGAGCAGGTCGCCGGCCAGCCGGGCACGGAACGCGTCGAGCCGCGTCGGCTCGCCCGGCGGCTCCGTCGCCGCGATCGGAAGCACCGCCCGGATCCCGAGCGGCCGCCAGTCGAGCCGCTCGAACAGCACGGGCCCCGCCGCCAGGGGCGCAGCCGTCGCCAGCCGGAGCGCACTCACCGCGTCTGCGAGCTCGCCCGGTGCGTCCGGCACCGAAACCGCGTCCGGCGCGAGCACGCGCTCGAGCTCGAGGAGGCACAGACGGTCCGGCTCGCGGCCGAACCCCGAGGGCAGGAGCCCGGAAGCCTCGGGCCAGTGTGCTGCCAGCTCACCCGCCGCTGCGTGCCGGATCCGAAGACCGCCCGGAAGCTCCCTCCGAGAGCCGAGTGAAAGGCCGGTCAGCGGCGCCACCGCCGCGTAGACGCGCCGCTCGCCGAGCAGCGTCCGCTCGAACGCGGCGTACGCTCGGTCGAACGCCGCGTCGTCCCAGTCCGTCCCGCCCGCCGTCTCGGCGACGTCTGCGAGGAGCGGCAGGAGGATCGTCCGCAGCAGCGCCTCGTCCCCGCGCGGCCCGCGACGGCCGGTGTGCGCCGAGGCGTAGACGGCGGCGGCCGGCTCGCGCGTGAGCTCCTCGACGGCGATCCGAGCATCCGCGAGCGCACACAGCCGCTCGAGGCGCGCATCGACGTACGAGCGCACGAGCGGCCGGTATTCGTACAGCGCGGCGGAGCCGCGATTCCCGCCCGGATGCTCCTCGAACGCGAACGGGATCTCGTCGCCTGCCTCGACGTCCGCGGCGAGCAGCGAGAAGCCGGCGAGGCAGAAGCAGCGCAGGGATCGGTAGAGGTGCGGAGCGCGCACGGCCACGAATGTGGCTTACGCCCCTGGCGGCGCCTCTCCTCTCTGGCAAGCCGGGCACCAGTAGGCGATGCGGTTGTCGTCGCCCTGGCCGCGCGAGCGAATCCGCTCGCCGCAGCGGGGGCACGGCCGCCCGGCGCGCCGGTAGACCGCACGTTCTCCGCGTGCGCC
Organism: Gaiellaceae bacterium; assembly: GCA_036518855.1. GTDB lineage: Bacteria > Actinomycetota > Thermoleophilia > Gaiellales > Gaiellaceae > AC-32. The sequence continues at coordinate 7,608 of DATDMJ010000073.1, forward strand.
CTCGAGCGACCCGCGCATCAGCCGAGCGGCCTCGCCGAGCACGCGCTCGAGCGCCTCGTCACTCACCCCGCCGAGCGGCGCCCACGGCGAGACCTGCGCCCGCCAGAGCGCCTCGGCCTTCCAGACGTTCCCGATCCCCGCGACCACGCGCTGGTCGAGCAGCGCGTCGCCGAGCTCGCGGGTCGGATGCTCGCGGCGCAGGTTCTCGACCATCCGCTCGAGCTCCGGCGGCTCGGCGAGGATGTCCGGCCCGAGCCGCCGCACCGCGCGGGCCGTCAGCTCGAGCACCGGCCCGTTCCAGAGCAGCGCCTCGTGGCCCGAGGCGCGCAGCACCAGCCACGGCTTCCCGGCCCAGCCCCGAGCGCCGCGCTCGCGCACCTGCCAGCGTCCGCGCATCCGTAGATGGCTCCGCAGGACGAGCCCGCCCTCGAACGAGAGGAGGAGGTTCTTCCCCACGGCCTCGACAGACTCGAGCCGCCTGCCGTCGAGCCGGCCCGCAACCCCGAGCGCGGCCGCTCTGGGATGCGGCGTCTCGACCGCGACCCGCTCGCCGACCAGCACCTGCAGACGGCGTGCGGCGCGGTGCAGCGAGTCGCCCTCGGGCATAACCGCGCCAGCGTAGCCCGACCCTCGTTACAGTTCCGCTCGCGATGAAGACCAGCCAGGTGCTCGTCGCGGCAGCCGCCCTCGGGGCGGCCATCATCACCGCCGCTTCGGCCGCAACGTCTGTTCCGCACATCCGTTCCGCCACGACCGCCAATCGGCACGTGGTCGTCGTCTACACGCTCGGCGACCTCATCCCCGGACGCCTGGTGGTGGCAACACGCGCGCAGACCGCGCCGAACGGCAAGTTCGTCCAGTCCAACGTGCTCTTCAGCGAGCCGCTCGGGCGCACGAAGGTGGCCGGAGGCGCGTACCGCGCGCGCTCGCGCCACACCGTGCGCCCCGGCCGGTACTACGTCGAGGTCTCGGGAACCGTGGTGGGGCTCGACTGCACGCCGAAGAAGCCGTGCCCGACGGACTGGTCGAACATCCGCCGCGTCGTCGTCAAATAGCGAAAGCGCCCCGAAGGGCGCTTTCGCGTAGAGAATCGAAACCCGCTCGGCTAGGCCGGGCAGGGGTTGTAGTTGAGCGTCTGATGGAAGTTGTTCGTCCGCAGACGCGTGGCGGGGTTCGGGCCTGGATAGAAGCTGAACAGCAGCGGCCCGTACTCGGCGGTCGAGTTGCCGCCGAAGGTGTTCGTCGTCCCCGGGATGCCTGTCCCACCGAGCTGCCAGACGCAGTGCCCGTTGTGGCTCGGGTTCATCGTCGAAGACCCGGTCGAGTAGATCGGATAGAACTGCGCGCCCGGCGGCGGGTTCGTGCACCCGTTGCCGGTGATGCGGTCGCAGTTCCCGCCGAAGTCCGCCGCCTCGATGCGAGGCAGGTCGGTCTCGAACGCGGCCCGGCTGTAGTTCGTGTTCCCGTTGAAGAGCGGGCTCGTGAACTGCACCGAGGTCGTGTGGTACTTCTTGTCTTGCCCGTAGTTTCGCCCCGTTCCGGGCCAGTTCAGCCCGTAGGCGGAGCCGTCGAAGTCGACGTCGGTGCCGAGACAACCTCCGATCTGCACGAGCAGCGAGTCGTCGGCGTTGAAGCAGCCGGCGTCGTCGCCGTCGAGGCCCTCGTCGTTGTCGAGGCAGTTCCCGTTGTCGTCGGCCTGGTTGCAGTACTCGAAGTGGCCGATCTCGTCCGAGAACGCGACGTTGTAGGTGTGCGCCGCCCACGGGACGCGGGTGTGCTCGCTCGAGCTCCCGTACATCGGGTGGTAGGAGTACGGCGCCTCGTGGCACGTCGCCGAGTTGGGCTCGTACAGGATCTGCTGGAACCCGTTCGCGGCGCTCGCGGTCATCGATCCCGACTGGCCGCTCGTCAGGTCGTGGATCACGACCTGGAAGCCGTCGGCCGTGTCGTGCTGGTCGACCGTGAGCACGTCACCCGAGTTCATCCACAGGTCGGTCGCCGGGTTCGGCGTCAGCGCGGGGTACGGCGGCGTGAACGCGCTCAGCGGATCGGGCGGCGCGTGCGGCACGCCGCTGTGCGTGATGAACGCGAAGGACACCGGCTCGATCCCGACGCGGCTCAGGCAGTCCTGGTTGTTCGGGACGCCCGTGTTGCCGTCCTGATTGAGGCTGTCGATGTTCAGTGCCGCGCACCACTGCGTCGCGCTGCAGCTGACTCCGGCGGGCCAGGAAACCCAGCCCGGCGGGTAGAACTGCATCTCCATGAACGCGGCTCCCGGATGCTTGCCGATGTAGTCGGCCGCATTGGGATCCGTGCCGTCGAAGATGTTCGCGTCGGTGTCCGGGTTGCACGACTGCGTGTACTCCGGGAACGACTGCGTGTCGCACATCGCCATCCCGAACCAGAAGGCCGGCCGGAGCTGGAAGTTCCACGTCGCCCCGGACCCGTCCTGCTGCGGCATGAAGTGCGGATCGCTCGGCAGCTTCAGCCGGTAGAGGTTGGAGTTCCCGGCGCCCTGCGTGTCCGAGTAGAACAGCAGCGACGGCTCGTCGTGGCCGGTGTACGCGCCGTTCTCGCCGATCGCGTCCTTGACCTCCGTGCAGATCTGGAGGCCCTGGCTGCAGTTGCGGACGCCGTACTCACCTGCGCTGCCGCTGCCGGAGCTCGGGCCGGTGGAGGCGCCGGCCCCCACCGGGGCCAGAACGAACACCCCGGCGAGCAGCAGCATTGCGAGGACGAATCTCCTCATTCGGTCTCCTTTCCTCGTGCGAGGCGTGCTTGGTCCGGAGCCTTAATCCGGCTCAAGTGGGGACCCCGACCCCGGCTAGCCCGGTGTCGCACCTCGCTCTCCCCTCCCCAATGCCTCCCATGCGGAGGCGGTCGGGGATATCTACGCCTATTTCAGGGGAGAGTCAAGCGGCTACGGTCGGAGCGTCGCCCGGCGCGGGCCGGCCACGAACCCCGCGTCGAGCAGCAGAGGCATGACCGCCGTCTCGCCGACCGGCTCCCCGTCGAAGCGCTCGACTGCGAGGCGCTTCTGCCCCGAGCGGCGGAAGTCCTCGACGAGCGCGGTGAGCGCTGCGCGGAGCCACTCCTCTTCGGGATCGCGCAGCGGGACCAGCGAGCGGCCGCCTCGCTCGACGAACAGGGCGGGCTCGCCGCCGAGTAGGACCACCCGCGCGCCGGCGACCCGGGCTGCCCTCGCGCCGGCGCGCTTCGGCCACGGGAGCGCGGCGCCGTACGGCTGGGCCGGGTCGGCCGCGGCCAGGACGAGCGGCTCGAGCTCCTCGCCCTCGCGCCGGCGAAGCTCTCGTAGCCGCTCCACGGCGCCGCCGAGCGCGAACTGCGCACCGCCGAGGCCTTCGACGAAGTAGCCGCGGCGGCAAAGGCCGAGCGTCTCCAGCGACCGCAGCTCCCCGTAGACGGCTCCGTAACCGCCAGGAATGCCTTCGGCGCGCACGGCTTCGCGCGTGACGATCCCGTGGCGCTCGAGCAGCAGCTCCGCGAGCGCCCTCCGGTCGGGACGGCCGGGGAAGAGGCGGGCCGTGGGCGACCAGCGGCCCTGCGTCGCGGTGATCTCGCCCGCACGGCGGCGCGAGAAGCGGCGCGGCCGCTGCGCCCTGCTCGCAGTCTGGTAACGGCGACCGGCACGAAGCGGCGCCCAAGCGTCGTTGGTGACCTCGCCGGCCCAGACGAGATCCCAGAGCGCGGGCAGCGCCTCCTCGGCCTCGAGTCCGGTGTCGGCGAGCAGGTCGTACCAGAAGAGCGCGCTCCGGCCGAGCGCCGCTCGCAGGCGCTCGTGGGCTTCGCGTTCGGGCCGATCCGCTGCGGGCGGCGGGCCCAGCGCGGGTGCGTCTTCGCGGAAGTAGATCGCCACGCGGTCGAGGCCGGCGCCGACCCAGACGACCTCGCCGGACGCGCAGAGCGCGTCGAGCCGCTCGGGCCGGTAACCGGGAACGCGCCTCGGCAGGACATCCGACTCCCAGAGCGAGACCGGCAGGGCCAGCCCTTGCAGGGGGACCAGCGCCTCGCGGAGCGTCGATCGGCGATCGACACCGTGCCAGCTCGAGAGGAACCGGCCGAACGCGGCCTGTTCCGCGGGCTCGACCTCGCGGCGGAGCGCGGCCAGCGAGGCGCGGCGCAGCCGCCGCAGCACCTCCGGGTCGCACCACTCGCGTTCCGTGCCGCCCGGTCGCAGCTCGCCGCGCACCAGCTCGTCGCGGCGCTCGAGCTCTCGAAGCACGGCTTCGACGTCACGGCCGAAGCGCGCATTCGCCTCCGCGGTCGTGAACGGCCCACGCGAGCGGGCGAAGCGGCGGACGAGCGACTCGAGGGGCGCATCGTCGGCCTCGAGGAAGACCTCGGGCAAGCCCCCGGGCGGCATTGCGCCGACCGCGTCGCGGTAGCGCCCCGCGTCCTCGGCCGCGATGAGGCGTTCCTCGCCGGCGACCCGCACCCGAACGGCGCGGCGCTCGGCGAGCAGCGGCTCGGCGAGGTCCTCGGGGTACTCGCCGGGACGGAGGTCGCCGCGCCGCCGCAGGAGGTCGTGCAGCTCGTCGGGCGTGCGCGCCTGGCCGCGAAGCTGGGCCTCGACCTCGGCGAGCGCGCCGGGGTCGATCAGGTCGCGCAGCTCCTCCTGCCCGAGCAGCTCCCTGAGCAGGTCGCGGTCGAGGGACAGCGCCTGCGCTCGGCGCTCGGCCGCGGGCGTGTCGTCCTCGTACATGTAGTTCGCCACGTAGTCGAAGAGCAGCGAGGCCGCGTAGGGCGAGGCCGACGCCGTCTCGACGTCGACGAGGTCGATCTGCCGCGTGCGCAGCCCGGTCAGGAGACGCTTCAGCGCCGGCAGGTCGAAGACGTCCTGCAGGCACTCGCGGTAGGTCTCGAGGATCACGGGGAAGGCGGGGTAGCGGCGTGCCACCTGGAGGAGCGACTGCGCCTTCAGGCGCTGCTGCCAGAGCGGCGTCCGCTCGCCCGGCCGGCGGCGCGGGATCAGCAGCGCCCGGCCCGCGTTCTCGCGGAAGCGGGCGCCGAAGAGCGCGGTGTCGCCGAGCTCCTGCATCACGAGGTCCTCGACCTGGTCCGGGTCGAGCAGCACGTCGTCGATCGGCGGGGGCGCGTCGGCGTCCGGAAGGTGGATCGCGATCCCGTCGTCCGACCAGATCGCCTGCGTCTCGAGCCCGAGCGACTCGCGGAGACCCGCGCCCAGCGCCAGCGCCCACGGCGCGTGGACGCGGCCGCCGAACGGCGTCAGGACGCAGAGCCGCCAGTCACCGATCTCGTCCCGGAACCGCTCGACCACGACGGTCCGGTCCGACGGAACCGCCCCGGTGGCCGCCTCCTGCTCGCGCAGGAAGGTGAGCAGGTTCTGGGCGGCACGCTCGTCGAGCGTGTGCTCCGTCCGCAGGAGTTCGACGGCCCTCTCGTCGGACAGCGCGGCCAGCTCCCGGGAAGCGGAGCCGATCGCCTCGCCGAGCTCGTAGGGGCGGCCGACGCCCTCGCCCTTCCAGAACGGCACCGCGCCGGGGACTCCCGGGGCCGGCGAGACGATCACGCGGTCGCGCGTGATCTCCTCGATCCGCCAGGTCGAGGCGCCGAGCAGGAACGTCTGCCCGACGCGCGCCTCGTACACCATCTCCTCGTCGAGCTCGCCCACGCGGCCGCCGCCGTCGACGAGGTGGACGCCGAAGAGGCCGCGGTCGGGGATCGTGCCCGCATTGGTGACCGCGAGCCGCCGCGCGCCCTGGCGGCCTCGCACGACACCGGCCGTGCGATCCCAGACCACGCGGGCCCGCAGCTCGGCGAACTCGTCCGAGGGGTAGCGGCCGTCGAGCATGTCGAGCACGTTCTCCAGCTGAACCCGGGAGAGATCCGCGAACGGGTAGGCGCCGCGCACGAGCCCGTGCAGCTCGTCGACGGAGATCTCCTCGTCCGCGCAGATGCCGACGATCTGCTGCGCCAGCACGTCGAGCGGGTTGCGCGGGATCTTCGTCTCCTCGATCGCGCCGTCGAGGATGCGGCGCGCGACCACCGCCGACTCGAGCAGGTCGGCGCGGAACTTCGGGAAGATGCGGCCCTTCGAGACCGCGCCGAGCTCGTGGCCCGCGCGGCCGATCCGCTGCAGGCCGCGGGCGACCGACTTCGGCGACTCCACCTGCACCACGAGGTCGACGGCGCCCATGTCGATCCCGAGCTCGAGCGACGACGTGGCGACCAGGCACGGGATCTCGCCGCGTTTGAGCAGCTCCTCGACCTCGACGCGCTGCTCACGCGCCAGCGACCCATGGTGCGCGCGAGCGAGCTCTTCCTCGGCGAGATCGTTGAGGCGGAGGGCCAGTCGCTCGGCGAGGCGGCGGTTGTTGACGAAGACGATCGTCGAGCGGTGCTGCCTGACGAGGTCGAGGATCTCCGGATAGATCGAGGGCCAGATCGACTGCTGCTCCTCCGGCTCCCGCATGTCGTCGAGCGGCACGACCACGCGGAGGTCAATCTCCTTGGCCCGCCCCGCGTCGACCAGCTCGATCTCCCGGCCGCCCGAGACGAAGCGGCCGATCTCCTCCAGCGGCCGCTGGGTCGCGGAGAGGCCGATCCGCTGGACCGGGCCTGCGAGCCGCTCGAGCCGCTCGAGCGAGAGCGCGAGGTGGGCCCCGCGCTTGGTGCCCGCGACGGCGTGCACCTCGTCCACGATCACCGTCTCGACCGACGTCAGGGTCTCGCGCGCGCGCGACGTGAGGAGCAGGAAGAGCGACTCCGGGGTCGTGATCAGGATGTCGGGCGGCTCGCGCAGCATCGCGGCGCGCTCCTTCTGCGGAGTGTCGCCGGTGCGCACGCCCACGCGGAGCTCCGAGCGCAGACCCGCGAGCGGCCCGCGCAGGTTGCGCTCGATGTCGTAGTTCAAAGCCTTGAGCGGCGAGACGTAGAGGAGTCGCAGGCCGTCGCCCGGCTCAGGGTTGAGGCGATCGATCCCGTAGAGAAACGCGGCCAGCGTCTTGCCCGAGCCGGTCGGCGCCTGGATCAGCGTGTGCCCGCCGCTCGCGATCGCGGGCCAGCCGAGCGTCTGCGCCGGGGTCGGCTCTTCGAACGCCTGGTTGAACCAAGACCGCGTCGCCTCGCTGAAAACGGAGAGCGGATCCATCCCGGCCAGCGTACCGACCCTTGCAAAGAGCACGGCACCGACCTATATCGCGACTGAGAACCGCCTCGGCCTACGCGCCGAGGCGAGCCGCCAACTCGGAAAGGAACGACATGCTGAAACGCATTGGACACCCGCGCCGACGCGCCGTCCTCCTCGCCGTTGCCGTCGCCGCGATCGTCGCCGCCGGAGTCGCGTACTCCGCCGGCGGAAGCGGTTCGAGCACGCTGACCGCGTGTGCGAACGACACGAACGGCAACATGCGTCTCGTCGCCTCGGCGAGCGATTGCCGCCAGCACGAGACCGCCGTCAGCTGGAACAGCGAGGGGCAGGCGGGAGCGACCGGCCCGACCGGGCCGCAGGGCCCGACCGGCCCACAGGGACCAAGCGGGCCGCAGGGCGCGCAGGGGCCGACGGGTCCGCAGGGCGCCACGGGACCAACGGGCCCGCAAGGACCCACGGGCCCAGGCGGTGTCAGCGGGTACCAGATCGTCAGCGCCTCAGCCGGCATCGGCCCAGGCACGGTGGCATTTGGAACAGTCCTCTGCCCCAGCGGAAAACACGTGACCGGGGGCGGCTGGACGAACGACGACCCGATCAGTCGCGACGTCTTCGTGAACCAGTCCGGGCCAAACGCGGACGGCACCGGCTGGACCGGCTCGATCCAGAATACGAACACCTCGGGCTCCGTAACCGTGACGCTCTCCGCCATTTGCGCAGACGTCTCGGCGACAGCTGCACCGGCAAAGGTGCGGGTGAAGTCGTCTCGACGGCTCCGCGTGCGGAGGCTGCGCTGAGCGAGTAACGAGCCAGGCCAGGGCCGCCGCGGCCCGGCTCAGGCGCGGAGCGCCTCGAGGTCGCGGCGGAACTGGCCCTCCTCGACCTGGCCAGGTTCGTCCTCGGGGAAGGGGAACGGCCAGCCGGGCTTCGGGTCATCCGCGTACCGCGGGACGACGTGCGTGTGCAGGTGCGGCAGCGAGTTCCCGAGGATGTCGTAGTTCACCTTCACGGGCTGCAAGGCCTGCTCGATCCTCCGCCCCGCCTCGAGCAGCTCCAGCCAGTACTGCGCCGCCTCTTCCGCGGACAGCTCGGTCGGCTCCGCCACGTGGCGGCCGCGCCAGATCACGACCGAGTAGCCGCGCTGGATCTTCGCCTTCTGGAGGTACGCGTCCGCGACTTCGCCGGCGAAGAAGCGGGCGCCGTGCTCGGTCTCCACGGGACGGCCCTGGGCGCACATCGGGCACCCCTCGCCGCGCTTCAGGTCGTAGAACGACGGTGGCCAGTCCACGCCTCGACGTTAGCGTTTCCCCGGTGGGACTGCCCGAGCGTCTGGCGACGGAGCTGACACCGATCTCGATCGGGCCGGTGGAAGGCGCTGCCCTCCGGGATTGGGTGCGCGAGGAAGGGGCGCTCCGAACGCTCGAGACCGGCCTCGGCCACGCGGTCTCGACGCTGTTCATCTGCGAGGGCCTTCTCGCCAACGGGCCGGACGGGAGGCACGTCGCGATGGACCCGCATGGGCGGAGCGAGGCGCTCGAGACGCTCGAAGCTGCGGGTGTCCGCCACCTGGTGGAGTTCCACGGCGAGGGGTCGGAGGCGGTTCTCCCGCGGCTGCTCGCCGAGGGGAGGAGCTTCGACCTGGCGTTCATCGACGGCAACCACCGCTTCGAGGGCGTCTTCCTCGACCTGGTCTACTGCGGAAAGCTGCTCGGCGCCGGCGCCGTCGTGTTCGTCGACGACCTGCAGCTTCCAGCGGTCCGACGTGCGGTGGGCTTCTGCCTCGCGAACCTCGGGTGGACGGCCGAGGACGAAGGCCGCGAGGACGAGCACGAGTGGCTCGTCCTGCGCACCGGCTCGCCCGACGCCTTTGACCGGCCGTTCGACAGCTTCGTAGAGTTCTAGCCGTGCCCGAGACACCGGAGGAGCTGTACGCGCGCGCGAAGGACGCGTTGCAGATGCCGCCCGTCGAGGAGTGGGAGACGTTCCCATTCGACGGCGACATGCGGCCGCGCCCGCTGCTGCCGCCGGTGGAGCGCGAGCAACCGAGGTTCGGCGAGGGCGGCGTCGACTGCCAGCGTTGCGCGACGTCGGACGACGAGTACCTCTGGACGGACGAGCACTGGCGGCTGTGGACCTTCGACAAGCCGACCGGGCTGCCGGTGATCGTGCTGCTGGAGTCCCGCGAGCACTACGCGGAGCCCGGCGACCTGCCCGACGAGCTCGCGGCGGAGATCGGCGTCCTGCTCTGCCGGATCGAGCGCGAGATCCGGGCGCTCGGCAACATCGGCCGCGTCCACGTCTGCCGCTGGGGCGACGGAGGCGAACACCTCCACTGGTGGTTCCTCGCCCGCCCCGCGCGGGTTCCGCAGCTGATCGGCAGCTTCGCGGCGATCTGGGACGACATCCTGCCGCCGGTGCCCGAGGACGTCTGGCGCGCGGATCTCGAGCGGCTCGCGGCCGCGCTGCGCACATGACCTACTCGATCGTCGGGCGGGACGCGGAAACCGGGGAGCTCGGCGTCGCGGTGCAGTCCCGCGCGTTCAACACGGGCGCGATCGTGCCCTGGGGCGCACCCGGAGTCGGCGTCGTCGCGACGCAGTCGTACAGCCAGCCCTCGTACGGCCCGCTCGGGCTCGACCTGCTCCGCGCCGGGAGGACCCCGGCGGACGCGCTCGACGAGCTCGTCGCCGCGGACGACGACCGCGCCTACCGTCAGGTTGCGATCCTCGACGCCGAGGGCCGCGTCGCGGTTCACGTGGGCGACGCCTGCATCCCCGCGGCCGGCTTCGCCGCGGGGGCCGGCTTCAGCGCCCAGGCGAACATGGTCGCGAGCGAGCGTGTCTGGCAGGCGATGGCCGAGGCATTCGCGGGCTCGGAAGGCCCGCTCGAGGAGCGGCTGCTCGATGCCCTGGACGCGGCCGAAGCGGCCGGGGGCGACTGGCGGGGCCGTCAGGCCGGAGGGATCCTCGTGGTCGCGGCCGAGGGAGCGCCCTGGGATCGTGAGGTCGATCTCCGCGTCGACGATCACCCGGAGCCGTTGGCCGAGCTCAGGCGGCTGCTCCGGTTGCGCCACGCGTACCGGGCGACGCGCGAGCCACCGGGGCCGAGCGCGGACGACCTGGAGATCCTGCCCGACCTCGACCGTCGCCTGGCCCGGATCTTCACGGCCACCGCGACGGGCCGGCTCGACGAGGCCCGCGAGGGGCTCCGGCCCTTGCTCGAGGAGGAGCCGCGCTGGGCCGACTTCATCCGGTCGCTTGCGGACCGCGAGATCCTCCCGAACGCGGACCAGCTGCTCGACGGTTGAGGCGCGTCAACGTCAAAGGCACTCCGGGCTCGGGCAAATCCGTCTTCGCGGCCGAGGTCGCGCGTCGGCTCGACCTTCCGTACATCGAGCTCGACGCCATCCACTGGACGAGCCCGAACTGGGTGGAGCCGACCGCTCAGGATTTCCGCGCGGCTGTGCGCGCGGCGATGGAGGCACGGCCGGACGGCTGGGTGATCGACGGCAACTACGAGGGGAAGCTCGGTGAGACCGTGCTGCGCGAGGCGGACACGATCGTCTGGCTCGACCTGCCGCTCTCGCTGAAGCTGCGGCGGCTCTGGCGGCGGACGATGGACCGCATCCACGGCGGCACCGAGCTGTGGGGCGGCAACCGCGAGACCTGGCGCGGCGCCGTCTGGGGCCCCGACTCGCTCTTCTGGTGGACGTTCAAGACGCACGTCCAGCATCGGCGCCGGTGGCCCAAGCGCTTCGCCGGCGACCCGCGCTTCGTGCGGCTGGGCTCGGTCGACGAGGCGCGCAGATGGCTCGATGCGGCACTGGGGGAGCGCGGCGCAGAGTCGAGCTAGACGAGTACCATCCCGTCGTGGCCGTGACCGCCCCCGACCGGCTCTACTTCACGGGCAACGACGAGGCCGACGAGCTGATCGCGCAGGAGCCGTTCGCGCTCCTGATGGGGTTCGCCCTCGACCAGCAGGTTCCGGTGCCGACCGCGTTCACCGGGCCGCTGAAGCTGAAGCAGCGTCTCGGGACTCTGGATCCCGGGCAGATCGCGGCGACCGACCCGGCGCGCCTCGAGGAGGCGTTTCGCGAGAAGCCGGCGATCCATCGCTTCCCGGGCAACATGGCCCGGCGGGTGCAGGATCTGGCCTCGCTCGTCGTCGAGGAGTACAGCGGTGACGCGGGCCGGGTCTGGGGCGACGCGAAGGACGGCGAGGACCTTCGGCGCAGAATCTCCGAGCTGCCCGGGTTCGGCGACATGAAGATCAGGGCGCTGAGCGGCGTGCTCGCAAAGCGCTTCGGCGTTCCGGCGGCGATCGAGATCGCGCCGTCGCATCCGACGCTGGGCGACGTCGACTCGCCCGAGGCGCTGGAGGAGTACCAGGCCAAGAAGCGCGCGCACAAGGCGAAGATGCGCGCCCATGCCGGCAGCTAGGCTCGGCCGCCTTCCACGGCGGTTGTCACACTCTTGGCACGGTCCCGTCACAGACACGTGCGCAGTTCCTAAGTAGGCTCATAGCGGGGAGGAGGTCTACGGGTACCTGGCGCGAGGGGTCCGAAACGGACAAGGCCCTGCCGATACCCAGACCGTGAGAGCCCGCGCCGCCGCCGTCGCCGCCCTCGTCCTCGCGCTCGCCTGCGCGGGCGGCTCCGCGCACGCCCTTCGGCTTCCGGGCGCCAAGCGCTGCCAGGTCTTCCCGAAGAACAACCCGTGGAACCGGCGGGTCGACCGCCTGCCCGTTGCGCAGAACTCCGACGCGGTCATCGCCTCGATCGGGCTCGACACCGGCCTGCACGCCGACTTCGGCTCGGGCCTCTGGGACGGCTCGCCGATCGGGATCCCGTTCGACGTCGTCACCCGCAAGACTCCGCGCGCGCGCGTCACCTTCGAGTACAGCGACGAGAGCGACCACGCCGGCTACCCGATCCCGACGCGCGTCCACATCGAGGGCGGCAGCGACCACCACGCGCTGCTGGTCGACAGGAACGCTTGCCGCCTGTACGAGCTGGGCGGGCTCGAGAAGCAGAACGGCCGCTGGACGGCCTGGGCCGGAGCGACCTGGAGCCTGCGCTCCAACCACGTGCGCCCCGCGGGCTGGACCTCGGCCGACGCGGCCGGGCTGCCGATCTTCCCGGGCCTCGCGCGCTACGACGAGGTCAGGCGCGGCGTGATCGACCACGCACTCCGCTTCACCGTCCAGCGCACGCGCCGCGCGTACATCTACCCGGCGCGCCACTTCGCGAGCAGCCTCACCGACCCGAGCCTGCCGCCGATGGGCCTGCGCGTCCGCCTCAAGGCGAGCTTCGACGTGAGCCGCTTCCCTCGCCAGGCCCGCATCGTGCTGATCGCGCTGAAGCGCTACGGGATGATCGTCGCCGACAACGGCTCGAACTGGTACATCAGCGGCGCGCCGAACAGGGGTTGGTCGAACGACCAGCTGCACACGCTCGGACAGGTCAGGGGCTCGAACTTCGAGGTGGTCGACACCTCGACGCTCAGGCCCTAGGTCGGGCCCCGGAGCTTCGCCGCCGCCAGCGCGTCGTCCGGCTCCTGGATCGGGTCGCCGTGCCCCGGTAGGAGTTGCCCGGCCGTTCCCTCGAGCCGGTCGAGCGAGGCGAGCGCCTGATCGTTGTTCCGCGTGAACGCGCCCGGCATCAGCTGCGGCCCGCGCGCACCCGTCAGCGGGTTGTAGCTGCAGAGGGCGTCGCCGACGAACGCGACGCCGGCCGCCTCTGCCACGAGGGCTACATGACCGTCAGTGTGCCCCGGCGTGTGAACCACGCGCAGCCGCCCCGGCACATCGAGCTCGTCGCCGTCGGAGAACGTCCTGACCTCCCGGATCGGCGGGAGCTTGAGGCCGCCGTTGCGCCCGAGCTCCCAGAAGAGCTTCCAGGCTGCCGGGTGCCGGAGATACGGGAGCATCGAGCGCTCGTTCTTCCCCGAGAACTTGCCGGTGCGCGCGAGCGACTCGTCCGCGGAGTGCACGTAGACCGGCACGCCCAGCTCCAGCCGGAGCTGCTCGGCCACGCCGACGTGGTCGCCGTGCGCGTGCGTGAGCACGACCGCGGCCACGTCCGACTCGGTGCGGCCGAGCTCGCGGCAGCCCTGCGGCAGCTGCGTGCGGTAGCCGGGCACGCCGGCGTCGACGACGGTGACGCCTTCGCCGTCCGAGAACAGAAACCAGTTGACGTAGGCACTGCCGAGCCGGACGACGTTGTCCGAGAGCTTCGTGATCACCGGCCTGCCCTTCCCAGATCGCGAAGCGCTACACGCGCGGCGTTGTACCCACACATCCCGTGGACGCCGCCGCCGGGAGGTGTCGACGCGGAGCAGAGGTAGACGCCCTTCAGCGGGGTCCGGCACGGAACGAGCCTCCGGGCCGGCCGGAAGAGGAGCTGTCCGAGGTCCATCGCGCCGCCGCTGAGGTCGCCGCCGACGAGGTTCCGGTTGTGCGCCTCCAGCTCGGCCGGGCCCATCGCATGCCGCGAGAGGATCAGCTCCCGGAAGCCCGGCGCGAACCGCTCGACCTGCGCCTCGATCCGCTCCGTCATGTCCTCCGCGGAGCCGTTCGGCACGTGGCAGTACGCCCACGCGGTGTGCTTTCCCTCAGGCGCGCGCGTCAGGTCGAAGAGCGACGTCTGCGCCAGCAGCACGAACGGCTTGCCCGCCGGACGGCCGCTCCAGGCGCCCCATTCTGACGCGGAGATCTCCTCGAACGAGCCGCCGAGGTGGACGGTGCCTGCGCGCCCGCACTCCGGTGCCTGCCACGGGATCGGCCCGTCGAGCGCCCAGTCGACCTTGAACGCCCCCGGGCCGTGCCGGTACGCGTGGAGCCGCGCCATGTAGCGCTCCGGGAGCGGAGCGATCCGCGCGAGCTCGCGGGGCGAGACGTCGGCGAGCACGACGTCCGCGCTCGGCAGCTCGTCGACCGGGCTCGAGACGTGTACCTCGCCGCCGAGCTCTCGAAGCCGTGCCGCAAGCGCGTCGGCCAGCCGCTGCGAGCCGCCGCGTGGAAACGGCCAGCCGACCGCATGGCCGAGGACCAGCAGCGCGAGCGCGAAGCCTGCGCTGGGCCGCCGTTCGAGCGGGAGCATCGAGTGCGCCGCGAAACCGGCGAACCAGGCGCGGGTGCGCTCGGCGCGGAGGCGGCTCTCCGCGAGCCGGCGCGCGGCGGCAAGCGCCGGCCTCAGCCCACCGCGAAGCTCGAGGAGGGCGCGGGGCGAGTACGGGTACGGCCAGCCCTCGACGAGCGGGTCGATCAGCTCCCGATAGGCCGCCGCGTCCGGGCCGAGCTGCGCGGCGGTGCCGGCGAGACCGCGCTCGAGCAGCACGGCGGAGCCGTCGTCGAACGGATGCGCCGCAGGGGCGTCCGGTTGGACCCAGTCGACGTCGAGCCCGAGGTTGCGGAAGGCGGGCGAGGCGACCGCCAGCGGATGGACCGAGGAGCAGACGTCGTGGACGAACCCCCGCAGCGTCAGCTCGGCCGAGCGCAGCCCGCCGCCGAGCTCGGGCGCCGCCTCGTACACCTCGACCTGGAGCCCCGCCCGCGCAAGCTCGATCGCTCCGGCCAGCCCGTTCGGGCCGGAGCCGACGACGACGGCCTTCACGCCGTGCGCAACGCACGCAGCGCGGGCCCGAGCGCCTGCCCGCCTCGGAGCACCGGCTCGAAGAGGTCGCCGTGCTTCTCCACCCGCGCCAGCGCCTCTCGGCGGCCGAAGTCCCTCGGCCGCACCTTCGCGCCGAGCT
>DATDMJ010000074.1:0-13876 GCA_036518855.1 Gaiellaceae bacterium
GCCTTCGACGGAACGCCCAGTGACGCGATCAGCTGGACGTCGGGCTCGGGAGGCGGCGGCACCGGGATCGGGGTCGGGACGTCGACGTTGTAGAGGATCCGCACGGCGACGCCGCGGGCCGCCGCGTCACGGAGTGCGCCGGCGACGACCTCCTTCGTCTCCGGCCCGAGGTTGAAGTCGTACTGAGCCAGGTCGAGCGAGCGGCGGGCAGCGCCCAGGAAGTCCGCGACGAGATGCGCGATCTCCAGCGGCTGCTGGCCCCCGTCCGTCAGAGTTCGGACCCGGATGGAAGAGCTCGTATCCCGGCTCGTCGATGCGACCATCGGCGACACATTCAACTTCTATCGGGACGGCGACGCCGCGGAGACCCGCCGGAACCGCCTGCGGGCCTACCTCCGCTCCCGCGAGAGCGCACCGCTCCTCCTGGTCGGCGAAGCGGCGGGCTACCGCGGCGCCCGCGTCTCCGGGATTCCGTTCACCTCGGAGCGGCAGCTCACCGGAAGCGGCCCGGCCGAGGCGAGCGCGACGATCGTCCACCGCGTCCTCGCCGAGCTCGGGCTCGAGGAGCACGTGCTTCTCTGGAACGTCGTGCCCACGCATCCCGGGACGGAGACGACGAACCGGCGGCCTCGCGCCGCCGAGATCGCGGCCGGGCTTCCGTTCCTCCGCGAGCTGGCGCAAGGCCGGCGCGTAATCGCCGTCGGCCGCCTGGCGGAGGCCGTGCTCGAAGGCGCCCCCTACGTCCGCCACCCGAGCCACGGCGGGGCGACGGAATTCCGGGCGGGGCTGCTACGATTCCGCTCCGGCGAACCGCGAGTTCGCCGCTTTTTATGAAGACCTGGAACGCAAAACCGGGCGAGGTCGAGCGCCGCTGGTACCTCGTCGACGCCGAGGGCAAGACGCTGGGGCGTCTGGCTACGCAGATCGCCGACACGCTGCGCGGCAAGGGCAAGCCCGAATACACCCCGCACGTCGACACCGGAGACTTCGTCGTCGTGGTGAACGCCGAGAAGATCGCGGTCACCGGCAACAAGCTCGACGACAAGATGTACCACCGCCATTCCGGTTACCCGGGCGGGCTTCGCAGCCGGCCGCTTCGCGACGAGCTCCAGCGCCGGCCGACCGAGGTGCTGCGCAAGGCGGTCAAGGGGATGCTCCCGCGCAACCGCCTGTCGCGCGCCCAGATCAAGAAGCTGAAGATCTACGCCGGCCCCGAGCATCCGCACGAGGCGCAGGCGCCGAAGGAACTGGAGCTGAAGACATGAGCGAGCTGGCGCAATACCGAGGAACGGGCAAGCGCAAGGCCTCCGTCGCGCGCGTGATCCTCCGGCCCGGCGACGGCACCACGTGGTTCAACGGCCGCACGATCGAGGACTACTTCCCGCGTGCCACTCACCGCGAGCTGGCGCTCGCGCCGCTGAAGGTGGCCGGCGTCGAGGGGACCTTCGACGTGCGCGTCCGCGTGCACGGCGGCGGGCCGAGCGGGCAGGCGGGCGCCGTCCGTCACGGGATCGCCCGCGCGCTCGTCGAGGCCGATCCAGAGCTGCGCGTATCGCTCAAGCGCGCCGGCTTCCTCACGCGCGACGCCCGGATCGTCGAGCGCAAGAAGGCCGGCCTCCACAAGGCCCGCAAGGCGCCCCAGTTCTCGAAGCGCTAAGGCGCTCGCTTGCGACGCCGACCAGAAGAGGGTGTACCGGCTTTGCCGGTGCGCCCGGCCTAGTCCGTTTGCGGCGCTACTTCGGGACCGATGGGGTCCGCGGCGTCGTGGGCGGGGACCTGACTCCGGAGCTGGTCGAGCGCCTCGGCCGCGCGGCGACGCTCTGGTCGCAGGGCGGCCGCGCCTTCGTCGGGCGCGACACGCGTGGCTCGGGGCCGGAGCTCGAGGAGGCCTTTGCCCGCGGGGTCGTCGCGGCTGGGGGCAACGCCGTTCTGGCGGGCGTCCTGCCGACCCCGGCGGTCGCGCTGCTCGCGCTCGACCTCGGCGCGGTGATCTCCGCGTCGCACAACCCGCCCGAGTACAACGGCGTCAAGTTCTTCGACCGCGAGGGCCACAAGCTCACCGACGAGGCCGAGGAGGAGATCGAGGCCCTGCTCGACGCGCCGTTCGAGGGCGAGCCGGGAACCGTCGACCACGTCGGCGTCGCGACCGACAGCTACCTGGAGCACATCGTCGAGCGCTTCGGCTCCGACCTGGGCGGCCTGAAGGTCGTGGTCGACTGCGCCAACGGCGCCTACACCGGAATCGCGCCGAAGGCGTTCGAGCAGCTCGGCGCCGAGGTGACCGCGATCGGCTCGGACCCGGACGGCACCAACATCAACGTGGGCTGCGGCGCGACCGACCTCGCGGCCTTGCAACAGTCTGTTACAAGGGAGGGCGCGGACCTCGGGATTGCCTTCGACGGGGACGGCGACCGGATGCTGGCGGTCGACGCGCGCGGGGAGATCGTGGACGGCGACCAGATCCTCGCGATCCTGATGCTCCACCTCGACGTCGAGCTCGTCGCCGTGACGGTCATGGCCAACCTGGGCCTGCACCGTCTCGCAGCAGAACACGGAGTCCGGGTCGTCACCACGGACGTCGGCGACCGCTACGTGCTCGAAGCCCTGTACCGGGAGGGCGGCCTCCTCGGCGGGGAGCAGTCGGGCCACATCATCTACCTGCGCGACCACGTGACCGGCGACGGCCTCGCCGCCGGGCTGCTGCTCTGCGGCGCGCTCGAGGGCCGGACGCTCGAGGCTGCGGCGGCGCAGATGCCGCGTTTTCCGCAGGTGAAGGCGAATGTACGGGTGGCCGAACGCGAGCTCCCGGAGAGCGTCGCAGACGAGGTCGAGCAGCTCAACGAGGAGCTGGACGGAAGGGGCCGCGTGCTCGTCCGACCAAGCGGAACGGAGCCCGTGATCCGCATCCTCGCCGAGGCAGAATCGTTTACTGAAGCTGAATCAGCCTGTGCTACGATCCGCGCTCTCGTTACACGAGAGCTCGGCTGACCCGGCCCGACGCGGGGACGGGGGGAGCAGCCGGGCATTTTGCGTTCTTGAGGGAGGTTTCGCGGTGTGCGGAATCATCGGCTACGTCGGGCGCAGGCCCTGTAAGGATCTCCTCCTCCAGGGGCTCGAGCGGCTCGAGTACCGCGGCTACGACTCGGCCGGAATCGCGCTCCGCGAGGACGGCGAGCTCGACTACGTCCGCGCCGTCGGCAACCTGCAGGTGCTGAAGCAGCAGGCCGGCTCGAACGGCTCCCTCGCGACGACCGGCCTCGGGCACACGCGCTGGGCCACGCACGGCGGCGTCACGGAGCGGAACGCCCACCCGCTCACCGGCTGCGACGACGCGAAGATCGCGATCGTCCTGAACGGGATCGTCGAGAACTATCGCGAGCTCAAGGGATCGCTCGAGGCGGACGGCCACACCTTCAGCACGGAGACCGACGCCGAGGTCGTCGTCCACCTGATCGAGCGCCATTACGACCGGAACCTCGTCGAGGCCGTCGCTGCGGCCTACAGGGAGCTGGAAGGCCACTTCGCCTTCGTCGTCATCCACCACGACCACCCGGAGGAGCTCGTGGGTGCCCGTCACCAGTGCCCGCTGCTCGTGGGCGTTGGCGACGGTGAGATGTATCTCGCCTCGATGGCCGCCGCCTTCATCGGCGAGACGCGCTCGATCCAGCTGATCGAGGACGGCGAGGTCGTGTCGATCACGCCGGAGGGGTCGCGCTTCATCTGCGTCGAGAACGGCGAGGTCGAGCGCGAGGTCGTCGAGGTCGACTGGGACATCGACGCGGCCGAGAAGAGCGGCTACGAGACCTTCATGCTCAAGGAGATCTACGAGCAGCCCGAAGCGCTGGCCGAGACCCTCGGCGACCGGATCCGCCACGGCGAACTGGTCCTCGAGAGCCTCGGCATGACCGAGGAGCAGCTACGCAACCTGCGCCGCATCGTCGTCGTGGCCGCCGGAACCTCGTACCACGCCGGCGTCGTGGGCCGCTACATGATCGAGGAGTGGGCGCGGGTCCCGGTCGAGCCGGACATCGCGAGCGAGTGGATCTACCGGAACCCGGTGCTCTCGAAGGACACGCTCGTGATCGGGATCTCGCAATCGGGCGAGTCGCGCGACACCGTCAACGCGATCAAGCTCGCCCGAGACCTCGGCGCACGCACGCTGGCGATGACGAACCTGATGGGATCGCAGATCACCCGCGAGGCCGAGTCGGTGCTCTACACGCGCTGCGGCCTCGAGATCGGCGTTGCCGCCTCGAAGACGTTCACCGCCCAGGTCGCGCTGCTGGCGCTCATCGGCCTCAAGCTGGCCCAGGTGCGGAAGACGTTGCCCGACGAGGAGGTCGAGTTCATCGTCGACCAGCTGTACGAGCTCCCGCGCAAGCTCGAGCAGTTCCTCGACGGCGGCCACCCGGTCGAGGAGATCGCGCAGCGGTTCTACGACAAGCCGTTCTTCCTCTACCTCGGGAGGCACATCGGTCTTCCGGTCGCGCTCGAAGGCGCGCTCAAGCTGAAGGAGATCTCGTACATCCCGACGGACGCGTACTCGGCCGGCGAGATGAAGCACGGGCCGATCGCGCTGCTCGACGAGGGCACGCCGGTGGTGTGCGTCGCGACCGACCAGAAGGTGATCTACGAGAAGGTCGTCTCGAACATCCAGGAGACGCGGGCACGCGGGGCCCACGTGATCGCGATCGCGACCGACGGCAACGAGGACATCCAGCACCACGCGGACGACGTCATCTACGTGCCGAAGACGCCTGCCTTCCTGCAGGCGGTGCTCGCGGTGGTGCCGCTGCAGCTGCTCGCCTACCGGATCGCGCGCCTGCGCGGCCTCAATGTCGACCAGCCGCGCAACCTGGCGAAGACCGTCACCGTCGAGTAATCCGCTCCAGCACTGCTGAGTAGTCCTGCTCGCCGTCGCCGGCTTCGGCCAGCCACGAGCGGCCGGCTTCGGTCAGACGGAGGTCGAGGCCCAGTTCGGCGATCAGGTCGGCGTCCTTCCGTGCCAGGCGGAGCGGGAAGCGCGGCGGGTACTCGTGCGACTCCAGCGCCGGGCGGCGCCGCTCTGCCTGCGCAGCCAGGGCGGTCGTGCCGAGGACCTCGAAGGCCTTCTCGCGGGAGAGGCCGAGCGCGTCGGCCAGCGCGAGCGCCTCGCCGAGCGCGCCGATCACGGTGATCAAGGTCGAGTTCGCGACGAGCTTCGCCGCGGCGCCCGAGCCGCTCGGGCCGATGTGGATCGGCTTGCCGAGAACGGCCAGCAGTTCGCGCTGGCGCTCGAAGACCGCCTCGTCTCCCCCGACGAAGACCGACAGCGTGCCCGACTCGGCCTCGCTCAGACTCCCCAGAACCGGCGCGTCGAGGAGCGGCCCCCGGAAGACCGACGCCAGGCGCTCGATTGCGGCCGGGCCGACGGTGGACATCTCGATCAGGGTGGTCGACTCGTCCGCGCCCGCCGCGATGCCCTCCGGGCCTTCGGTCACCGCCTGAAGTGCCGGCGGGTCGGCGACCATCGTGATCACGACCTCGGTTCCGGCGGCCGCCTCGGCGGGGGTCGCGGAGACAGCGACGCCGAGCCCCTCGGCCTTCTCGCGCGTGCGATTCCAGACCGTCAGGTCGTGACCCGCATCCGCCAGGCGCCGGGCGATGCGGCTGCCCATCCCGCCGAGCCCGACGACCGCGACCTTCGCCACGCTGCGATCATGCCCGAGATGGCCCACCTCGCAGCCTTCCTGGGCGTGTCGTTCGTCGTGATCGTCACGCCGGGCCAGGACACGGCGCTGACGATCCGGAACACACTCTCGGGCGGCCGGCGCGGCGGCATCCGGACGGCGTTCGGCGTCGCGAGCGGACAGGTCACGTGGGCGCTGGCGGCGAGCGCGGGGGTCTCGGCGCTGCTGCTCGCCTCGAAGCCCGTGTTCACCGCGCTGCGCATCGCGGGCGCGGCCTATCTCATGCTGCTCGGCGCGCAGGCGCTGCTCGGGGCCGTCCGCGGGCGAAGGGCAGCGCACGCGGGCCCTCGGGGCCCGGCGGCCTACCGCCAGGGCCTGCTGAGCAACCTCGGCAACCCGAAGATGGTCGTCTTCTTCACGAGCTTGCTGCCGCAGTTCGCGTCGTCCTTCGGCGGGATGCTGTCGCTCGGGCTCGTCTTCGCGTCGATCACGCTCACGTGGCTGACGCTCTACGCCTGCGCCGTCGCGCGCGCGAAGGCGGTACTGCTGCGAACCCGCGTACGCAGGGCTCTCGACGCGGTGGCCGGCCTCGTGCTGGTGACGTTCGGCGTCAGGCTCGCCAGCGAAGCCTGATCCGGCCGAGCGACTCGGGGATGTGCGGCGAGCGGCGCACCACACCGCCCTTCGCGTCGAGCCCGAGCAGCGTGCGGATCGCGAGCAGCGGCGCCCCGGCCGCCCAGGCTTGCGGCTTCAGCGCGCCCGGATACTCGACCGGCGCCTCCGTGCGGTCGCGCGGGAAGCCGGCGAACACCTCCGGAAGCTGGTCGCCGAAGCATTCGGCCGCGCGCAGCAACGCCTCGCAGAGCCGTCCCGCCTCGTCGCGGAAGCCGTAGCGGCGCAGGCCCTCGGCGATGAGGGCGGTGTCGTGCGGCCAGACGGTGCCGTTGTGGTACTCGAGCGGGTTGTACGCGGTCTCCTGCTCGGACATGGAGCGGATGCCCCACCCCGTGAACATGTCCTTGCGGAAGAGCCGCTCGACGATCCGCCCCGCGCGCCGCTCGTCGACGATCCCGCTCCAGAGCAGCTGGCCGACGTTCGAGGTCAGCGAGTCGACGCGCTGCTTGTCGCGGTCGAGCGCGAGGGCGTAGTGCCCTCGGCGTGGGAGCCAGAAGTCGCGGTTGAAGCGCTCCTTGAGCTCGGCCGCGTCCCGCTCGAGCCGGCCGGCGGTCTCCACGTCGCGCCAGACCTCGCGCATGAGCCGCGCCGTGCGCAGCCGCGCGTCGTAGGCGTACCCCTGGATCTCGCAGGTCGCGATCGGCGGCTCGGCCTGGCGGCCGTCCGCGAACCGGATCGAGTCGTCGGAGTCCTTCCAGCACTGGTTGTCGAGCGCGCTCGGCGCGTCGGAGCGCTTCAGGTACTCCAGGTAGCCGTCCCCGTCCAGGTCGGCCGGGCCCTCGAGCCAGGCAAGCGCCGCGCGCGCGCTCGGCTCGAGCTCCCGGACGAACTTGCGGTCGCCGGTCCAGCTCTCGTACTCGTCGAGGAGGATCAGGAAGAGCAGCGTCGCGTCGTGCGTGCCGTAGTAGACGCGCGGGATGTCGCCGAGCGCGGCGAGCATCCCGCGGCGGAGCTCGTGCGCGATCTTCCCCGGCTGGGCATCGGCGAAGTCGTCCCAGTGGGTCGCCTGCAGGTCGGCGAGCGCCTGCAGGGTCGCTTCCGCGAGCTCGGGCCGGAACGGGAGCGCCTCGTAGGCGGCGATGATGCTGTCGCGGCCGAAGACCGTCATGAACCACGGCAGGCCGCCGGCGGGCATCGCGTGACGCAGATGCTCCTCGCGCGGCCGGATCCGCAAGGCGGCGAGGTCGATGAGGCTCTGCTCGTAGATGTGGCGCAGCGGATCCCAGTCGGTGTCGAGCTCGGGCGCGCCTTCGACCCAGTCGTCCTGGCTGAGGGGCAGCTCGGGGGCCTTCCGGCCGAACGAGTCGCAGCCCAGCAGCGGGCTGGCGCGCCGCCGGCCGACCACCGGGATCACGTCGATGCACGTGTCCCAGCTCTCGCCCGGGCCGAGCTCCAGGTCGAACACCGCGCGGTCGCGCCCCAGCCGCCCGCGCCGCCGGAACCGGATCGTGGTGCCGCGGCGCTGCCCGTCGCGGTTCTGCCAGAGCGTCACGAGGTGCGCGCTCGTCTCCGAGGAGTGGCGTCCGCGCTTGATCGTGCCCTCCTGCCGCGCCTCGAGGATGTCCGCGAAGTCCGAGCCGAACGAGAGCTCGAGCCTGACCGCCTGCGGCTCGGCCGCGTGGTTGGTGACGACCAGGTCCTCGTGCAGGCCCTCCGCGACGAAGCGGTCGCGCCTGACGGAGAGCGTGGGCTGCTGCTCGCCCTCCCGCGCGCCGACGAAGCGGGCCGAGAAGTGATCGACGACGCGGCTCGTCAGCGCGTCGAGCGGTTTCCCGTTCAGCGTGAGGCACCAGCGCGAGAGGTGGCGCACGTCCTCGAAGAAGAACCCTTCCGGCCGGTCGGCGGCGATGTCGCCGTTGCGGCTCGAGAAGACGAAGGTGGCGCCGTCGACGATGATCAGGCGGTCTTCCATCGCGGTCCGGATACCCGCTTGGAGCGGTCGATACGCTCACCGCATGGACGTCCTGGATCAGATCGGACAGGGCCTTTGGAACGCCTTCCAGATGGCGTGGGAGGTCTGGTGGGCGCTCGTGCTGGGCTTCATGCTCTCCGGGATCGTCCAGGCGTGGGTGCCGCGAAGGCAGATGGCGCGCGTGCTCGGGGGCCAGGGGCTGCGGTCGCTCGCCCTTGCGACCGGGCTCGGCGCGGCGTCGTCGTCGTGCAGCTACGCGGCCGTCGCGATCGCGAAGTCGGCCTTCCAGAAGGGCGCGAGCCTCGCCTCGGCGATGGCGTTCCAGTTCGCCTCGACGAACCTCGTCTTCGAGATCGGGATCGTGATCTGGGTCTTCATCGGCTGGCAGTTCACGCTGGCCGAGTTCGTCGGCGGGCTGATCCTGATCGTCATCGTCTGGGTGGCGATCCGGCTCCTCGTCTCGCGGCGGGAGGAGGAGGAGGCGCGAGAGCACGCGCTCGCCGCGGAGAGCGGCCACGCGCACCACTCGGCGGGAGGCTCGCCCTGGCGCTCGCTGCAGGCCTGGCGGGATGTCGGCCGCAACTTCCGCCACGACTGGAAGATGCTCTGGAAGGAGATCACCGCCGGCTTCCTGATCGCCGGGTTCGTCGCCCTGCTGCCGGTGAGCTTCTTCAACGACCTGTTCCTCACGGATACCGGCGGCGCTGCCCAGCTCATCGTGAGCGTGCTCGTCGGCCCGCTCGTCGCGGTGCTCTCGTTCGTCTGCTCGGTGGGGAACGTGCCGCTCGCGGCGGTGCTCTGGGCTGGCGGGATCTCGTTCGGCGGCGTGATCGCGTTCATCTACGCCGACCTGATCATCATCCCGCTGGCGATCATCTACGCGCGGTACTACGGGCGCCGCCTCGCCGCGCTGCTCGTGGGGGTGATGTTCGGCGCGATGGTGCTGGCGGCGCTGGCCGTCGACGGGATCTTCAGCTGGGCCGGGCTGGTGCCGAGCACGCGGCCCTCGATCGACTCGATCGCGAGCCGCGGGATCTCGTGGAACTACACGACCGCGCTGAACATCCTGTTCAGCCTCGTCGCGGCGGCGCTTCTGTGGCTCAGCCGGCGGCCGACCGCGGCGCGGGCGGAAGCGGCGGCACACCCTGCGCACTGACAGCGGTACGATCTCGACCCGAGAGGAGGTTGCAGGTGCGCTTCTGCGCCGAGTGCGGTGGTGAGCTCGTTTCGGCGTTCCGCTTCTGCCCCTGGTGTGCGGCGCCGCAGCGGCGCAAGCTGGTCGAGTTCTTTCGCGCCCACCCTCGTGACGAAGGCAAGGCGCTGCGGGTCTCGCGCTACCTGACCGAGGAGCCCCACGTGCGCTTCAGCGTCTGGAGCGCGGAAGGCGTGGCCGAGGCCGCGGTCTCGCTCGAGGAGGACGAGGCCGGCCGGCTCGCGGAGTTCCTGGTCGTGCCGCAGCTCCGGCGGCCACGGCAGCGTCCGCTCGACCGGCTCCGCGCGCTGATTCCGCGCTAACGCTTCGCCCTGCGCGCAGCCTTGGCGCTGCGCTCCAGGGTCTCGAGCTCGTCCAGGCTCCGTCCGGCGCCCTCGGCGACGCAGGTGAGCGGCGACTCGACCCGCTGCACCGGCAGCCCGACCTCGTACCGGAGCCGCTCGTCGATTCCGCGTAGAAGCGACCCGCCGCCGGCGAGGACGATCCCGCGCTCGCCGAGGTCGGCCGCCAGCTCCGGCGGCGTCCGCTCGAGCGTGTCCTTGACCGCCGTCACCACGCGCGCGACCGGCTGCTCGAGTGCCCGGCGAACGTCGTCCGCGCCGATCGTGACCCGACGCAGCATCCCGGTGACGAGGTCGCGGCCCGCAACCTGCGTCTCGGCGGGGGACCCGTCGATCTCCCAGGCCGAGCCGATCGCGATCTTGGCCGCCTCGGCCGTCTCCTGGCCGATCAGCAGCTTGTGGACGCTCTTGACGTAGTCGACGATCGCCTCGTCCATCTCGTAGCCGCCAACACGGATCGACTCCCAGACGACCATCGCGCCCAACGCGATCACCGCCACCTCGGTCGTCCCGCCGCCGATGTCGATCACCATGCTCGCCACGGCGTCGGCGACCGGCAGGTTGGCGCCAATGGCCGCGGCCATCGGCTCCTCGATCAGGTAGACGGCCCGCGCGCCCGCAGAACGTGTCGCCTCGTCGACCGCCCGCCGCTCGACGTCCGTGATCCCGCTCGGGACGCACAGAACGACCCGGGCGAACGCGAAGCGGCTGCCGCCGGCCTTCGTGATGAAGTGGCGGAGCATCTGCTCCGTGATCTCGAAGTCGGCGATCACGCCGTGCCGGAGCGGCCGCGTGGCGCGGATCGTGGCCGGCGTCCGGCCGATCATCCGCCGCGCCTCGGCGCCGACCGCGTGCACCTTGCCGGTCTCCTCCGAGAACGCGACCACCGACGGCTCGAAGAGCACGATCCCCCGGCCGCGGATGAACACCAGCGTGTTCGCCGTGCCGAGGTCGACGGCCATGTCGCGGCCGCCACCGAAAGACCCCCGCAGTCGCATCCAGCCGGGACCCTAGCTGGGAAGGCTTGGCGAACCTGCGTCTGTGCCGACGAGCGAGGTTCCGCCAAGCCTTCCCGGGGACCAAAAAAAGAGAGGCCGCACCTGGCGCGGCCTCTCTTTAGGGGAGCGGGTGGAAGTGCCTAGGGCGAGGAGACGTCGGCGTACGGCTCGTGGTCGCCGACGTGGTTGGCCGCGGTCGCCTCGACCTGGGCCAGCGAGGACGCCTGCGGTGCGCGGATCCTGACCGAGACCCGGTCACCGACGACGAGCTGGCTCGGCGAGATGACGTGCGGAACGCCGCCCTGCCAGAGCACGAAGATCGTGTGCGCGTCGTACGTGAAGGTCTGCGAGAGCGGCTGTCCGAGCAGTGCCCTCAGCGCACGGCGATTCCCGTCGGTCATGCTGAGCGAGAAGTGGTGGCCGGAGGCAGGCGCCTGGAGCTGGCCGATGAAGAGCCACAGCGGCTGCCGCGGGGAGTGCCCGAACGGGCCGCGGTCGGCCACGCGCCACGATGCAGTGGCCTCGATCTGGGCGAGCGAGGAGCTGCGGGGAGCGCGGACGTTGACGGTGACGCGGTCGCCGGCGACGAGGTTCGACTCGTCGACGACCGTCGGGACGCCGTGGGCCCAGCGGATGTACTGCGTGTGCGAATCCACCGCGAACTGCTGCGTGTTGCCCTGGCCGAGCAGCTTCTTGAGCGCCGGCTTGTTACCGCCCTTCACATCGACGAAGAGCGTCGACGAGCTGCCTGCGTCGGCCAGCAGCCGGCCGTTGAAGCTGAAGTTGATGGTGCCGCTGCCCCGTGCCGCGAGCGAGCTCGATGCTCCGACCGTGAGCACCGCGACTGCGACGAGGCCGAGGTAGATCAGGTGCTTTCTCATCTCTCCGACTCCTTGTCCGAGGTTGGTCGAATGGTCGGCACGCGATGTCAAGCGGCGATGAGGCACCCGTTAGGCAGGTGTAAGCGTCCCGTAAGAATCTGGGAGGATGCGCGCCGTGGCCGAAGGGCGAATTCCATTCTCGATCGGGCAGACGTGGTACCGGACGGTCGGGCCCGATCGGGACGACGGGCGGGTGCCGCTGCTCTGCCTCCACGGCGGGCCCGGCGCGAACTGGCTGCACGTCAAGCCGTACGAGGTGCTCGCCGACGAGCGCCAGGTCGTCTTCTACGACCAGCTCGGCGCGGGGAACTCGGTCGTCGACGAGCCTCACGACCCGGCGATGTGGACGCCCGAGCTGTACGTGGAAGAGGTCGATGCGGTGCGCGAGGCGCTCGGGCTCGAGCGCGTCCACGTGCTCGGCCACTCGTGGGGCGGGATGCTCGGGATGGACTACGCCTCGCGCCGGCCGGAAGGGCTCGTCTCGCTGGTGGTCGAGAGCTCGCCCGCGAGCGTCCCCGGCTGGATGCCGGAGATCGCGCGCCTCCGCTCCGAGCTGCCGCCGGAGGTCGAGGCGACGCTGCGCGAGCACGAGGAGGCCGGGACGACCGAAAGCCCGGAGTACGAGGAGGCCGTGATGGTCTTCTACAAGCGGCACCTCTGCCGCGCCGAGCCGTGGCCGGACTGGGTCGTCGAGTGCTTCGCGCTGCTGGAGGCGAATCCCGAGGTGTACCACTCGATGAACGGCCCCAGCGAGTTCCACGTGATCGGCACGATCAAGGACTGGGACATCACGGACCGGATCGGACAGATCGAAGCGCCCACCCTGATCTTCTGCGGCCGCTACGACGAGGTGACGCCGGCGACGACCGAGGTCGCGCACCGCTTGATCCCCGGCTCCGAGTACGTCGTGATGGAGGAGAGCTCGCACATGTCGCAGGCCGAGCAGCCGGAAGAGACCTTCGCGCTCGTGCGCGACTTCCTCAGCCGCGCGGAGGGCTGACTTTCCGCTCGGCGTCCTCGCGCCGCGCGGCCTTCCAGAAGATCCAGCAGATCACGCCCAGGACGATCAGCGGGATGACCATCGCGGCGACGATGATCCCGTCGAGGGCCCCGGTTCCACCCGCGAAGAGCACGGGCCGAGCGTAGCTACTCCAGGGTGCGTCTCTGGCGCTTGAGGTTGCTCCGGAGGCGCTTCTGCTCGAGGCGCCGCTCGACGGCCGCCTTGCTCGGCTTCGTGGGCCGCCGTTTGCGGGGAACGCGGAGCGCCTCGCGCAGGGCTTCGACCAGCCGCTCGGTGGCGAGCTCGCGGTTCCGCCACTGGCTCCGCTCGTCCTGTGCCACCGCTCGAAGCATCGGACCGGCCTTCGCGACCACGCGGCGCTTCTGCGTCTCGGTGAGCGCGGCTGAGGCCTCGACGTCGAAGGTCGCCTCGACGCGGGTGTCGCTCTTCTGCGCGTGCTGCCCGCCCGGGCCGCTCGAGCGCGAGTAGCGGAGGTCGATCTCCGAGCGGGGGATGGTGACGGAGCGGGTCACCCGAATAGACTCGCCGGCCATGAGCGGGATTCTGCTGGACGTCGACGGCGTCCTCCATGTGTCGGGCCATCCGATCCTCGGCGGCGCCAAGGCGACCGCGCGCCTGCGCCAGGCGGGCCACCAGCTCCGGTTCGTCACGAACAACACCACCCACTCGCGACGCTCGCTCGCGGACGAGATCCGCTCCTTCGGGGTCGAGCTGGACGACGGCGAGCTGCAGACGACGCCGCTGGCGGCCGCGCACGCGCTGGCAGGCAAGCGGGTGC
Source organism: Gaiellaceae bacterium (assembly GCA_036518855.1). Taxonomy (GTDB): domain Bacteria; phylum Actinomycetota; class Thermoleophilia; order Gaiellales; family Gaiellaceae; genus AC-32. Next base: position 13,489 of record DATDMJ010000074.1, read on the forward strand.
TCGCGCTGACGATGCCGGCAATCGTCGAGGACCTCGAGGGAATCGAGCTCGTCGGCGAGGGCGCCGACGCGGTGCTGCTCGGCGGTGCCGACGAGGGCTTCGAGACGAACCGCGTCTACAGCTACTTCAACCTCGCGCGTGCGTTCGCGGAGCTGCAGGACGGCGCCGAGCTCTACTGCCTGCACAAGAACCGCTGGTGGCAGACCTCGCGCGGCGCGCTGCTCGATGCGGGCGCCTTCGTCGCGGGCCTCGAGTACGCGGCCGAGACGGAGGCGACGGTGCTGGGCAAGCCGAGCGCTGCCTACTTCGCGGCCGCGATGGAGGCCGTCGAGTACGAGCCGGAGCAGACCTGGATGGTGGGAGACGACGTCGAGGCGGACATCGCGGG
>DATDMJ010000075.1:0-6350 GCA_036518855.1 Gaiellaceae bacterium
CCTCGGTGGTCGGGCAGACGCAGACGCGAGCGCCCGCCTCGACGAGCAAGTCGAGCTCGTGCGCGTCCGCGTGCGTGGCGTGCACGACGGTGGCGTGCGGGCCCAGGCAGCCCGTCTCCGCGAGCAGCTCGATCGGGCGCAGGCCGTGTTCCGCGAGGCACTCCTCGATCTCGCGCGGCTGCTCGTCGGCGTGGACGTGCAGCGCCAGGCGCTCCGCGGCCGCGTAACGGCCGAGCTCCTCGAGCCAGTCGCGCGGACAGGCGCGGACGGAGTGGGGGGCGAGCCCGACGCGCACGCCGGCCGCGCGGACCTCCTCGAGCTGGGAGAGGTAGTCCGCGGGCGACTCCTGCCGGAACCGCTCGAGCCCGCCGCGCCCGTATGCCGCGAGCAGCAGCACGATCTCGATCCCGGCCTCAGCGGCCGCCTCGACCGCCGCGTGTGCCTCGGGCAGCCCGAGGTAGTGGAACTCCCCGACGACGGTGTACCCGGCCGCAAGCATCTCCCGGTAGACCTGGACGTAGCCGGAACGGACCTGTTCGGGGGACAGTCCCCCGGCCAGGTCGAGCATGGTCTCGCGCCAGGCCCAGAAGTCGCCGCCCTCGGTCCGGCCGCGCAAGGCGCGCTGAAACGCATGGCTGTGCGCGTTGACGAACCCCGGCAGCGTGAGCGTCTCGGCCACCGCCGTATCCTTTCAGCGATGGCCTGGATCCCGAACGCGCTGACGGTCTTCCGGCTCGCCCTGATCCCCGTCTTCGTCGCGCTCCTGCTCGCCTCGGACGGCGGGCACAGCTGGCCCGCCGCGATCGTCTTCGCGGTCGCGGGCGTGACCGACCAGATCGACGGCTGGCTCGCGCGCCGCTGGCACGTGGAGTCGAACTTCGGCAAGATCGCCGACCCCCTCGCCGACCGGCTGATGATCGACGCGGCCGTGATCCTGCTCTGGTACGCGGGCCGGCTCCCGTGGGTCGCGCTCGCGATCCCCGCACGTGACGTGGCGCTCGTCGCCGGGTACAAGCTGGTCGCGGAGCGCGGCTACGACTTCTCCGTCAACCTCGCCGGCAAGGCGGCCACGTGGCTGCTCTACGCGTCGCTGGCGTTCGTGATGGTGACCCGCGAGGGCACCGACTGGCCGCTCTGGATCTTCTGGGCCGGCTTCGGCCTGGCGGTCGTCGCGCTCGTCGGCTACCTGTTGAAGGCCCGCCGGGAGGTGAAGCCGGCATGAAGGCGGTCGTGATGGCAGGAGGCGAGGGGACGCGGCTGCGCCCGCTGACCTCGAACCAGCCGAAGCCGATGGTCCCCATCGTCGGCAAGCCGTGCATGGAGCACATCCTCGAGCTGCTGAAGCAACACGGGATCGACGAGGTGGTCGTCACGGTGGCCTTCATGCCGCAGGCGATCCGCAGCTACTTCGGCAACGGCGACTCGTGGGGCCTCGAGGTCGAGTATTCGGTCGAGGAGTCGCCGCTCGGCACCGCGGGCTCGGTCCGGCTGGCGAGCAACGTGCTCGACGAGCCGTTCCTCGTGATCTCGGGGGATGCGCTCTGCGACGTCGACCTCGGCGCCATCGTCCGCACGCACCAGGAGAAGGGCGCTGCCGTGACGATCGGGCTCAAGTCGGTCGACAACCCGCTCGAGTTCGGGATCGTGGTCACCGACGAGGACGGCCGGATCGAGCGCTTCCTCGAGAAGCCGTCCTGGGGCCAGGTCTTCTCGGACACGATCAACACGGGGATCTACGTGCTCGACCCGGAGGTGCTCAAGCACGTCCCCTCCGACCGCCCGTACGACTTCTCGAAGGAGCTTTTCCCGCTCCTCCTCGAGATGGGCCGGCCACTCTACGGCCACGTCTTCGACGGCTACTGGCAGGACATCGGCAACCTCGACCAGTTCCGGCAGGCGAACTTCGACGCCCTCGACGAGCAGGTGCAGCTGAACATCCCCGGGATCCGACTGCGCGGCAACGTCTGGCTGGGGGAGGGGGTGGAGGTCGACGACCTCGCGGCGATCGAGGGCCCGGCCTTCGTCGGGAACTACTGCCGGATCGCGCCGGATGCGACCGTCGGCGCCTACTCGGTGCTCTCGGCCAGCGTCACCCTGCTCGAGCGGGCGCGGACGGAGCGCTCCGTGATCGACGCCTCGACGCACGTCGGCCGCAGCGCACGCATCGAAGGCGCCGTGGTCGGCCGCAACTGCGACATCAGGGCCCACGCGCACGTCCAGGAAGGCGCGGCGATCGGCGACGAGGTCACGCTCGGCGCCCAGAGCGCGGTTCTTCCCGGCGTCCGGATCTACCCGTACAAGGAGGTCGAGACCGGCGCCCAGATCCACGAGAGCCTCATCTGGGAGTCGCGCGCCTCGTCGCAGCTCTTCGGCGCCGACGGCGTCTCGGGCCTCGTGAACGTCGACCTGACTCCGGAGACCGCGGTGCGTCTGGCCGCGGCGCTCGGGACCGCGTTGAAGCGGGGCGCGCGCGTGGTCGCGAGCCGGGAGTCCCCGGCCGCATGCCGGCTCGTCAAGCGCGCGATGATCTCCGGCCTCAACTCGACGGGCGTCGACGTCGCCGACCTGCGGGTGCTTCCATCGGCGGTCAGCCGGCACCTGCTGAAGACGCACGGCTACGACGCGGGCTTCCACGTCGGCGTCAGCTACGCAGACCCCGAGATGCTCCAGATCCGCTTCTACGAGCAGCCGGGGATCCAGCTCACCTCCGGGCTGCAGAAGGAGGTCGAAAAGCACTTCACGCGGCACGAGCTGCGCCGCGCGGCCTTCAACGCTGTCGGCCGGGTCGCATACCCGGCCCGCGTCAGCGAGAGCTACGCCCAGGACCTGCTCTCGGCGCTCGACGGCGAGGCAATCCGCGCTCGCGGCTTCCGAGTCGTCGTGGACTACGGCTACTCGGCGACGTCGTTCGTGCTCCCGCTCGTCCTGGGACCCCTCGGAGTGGAGGCGGTCAGCGCCCACGGCTTCTCGCCCGACTCGCAGGGAGCGTCCTCGCTCCGCGAGTCGGTCGGCCAGGCGAAGCGGCTCGTCAATGCGATCGGCGCCGACCTCGGCGTCGCGTTCGACCGTGCGGGCGAGCGCCTCTTCCTGATCGACGAGCAAGCGCGGGAGATCCCGGTCGAGCAGGCGCTGCTGCTCTTCCTCCGGCTGATGGGGACGAACGGCCGCCGGGGCAAGCTCGCGTTCCCGGTCACGGTCACGAGCCAGGTCGAGCGGATGGTCAAGGGGAGCAAGCTCGAGGTGATCCGCACGCCGGCCTCGCTGGCCGCGCTGACGAAAGCGGCGGCGGAGGACGGCGTGATCTTCGCGGGCGCCGTCGGCGGCGGCTACGTCTTCCCGGAGTTCCTGCCGGCCTACGACGCGGTCGCGAGCCTCTGCAAGCTCCTCGAGCTGCTCGCGCCGATGGACAAGCCGCTCTCGGAGCTCGTCTCGGAGCTCCCGGCCAGCACGCTCGTCCACCGGCAGCTGCCGTGCCCGTGGTCGCTGAAAGGCACGGTGATGCGCGTCCTCACGGAACGGCTGCGCGATCGCAAGCTCGACCTCCTCGACGGGATCAAGGTGATCGACAAGCGCGGCTGGTCCCAGGTGCTTCCAGACCCCAACGAGCCGCTCGTCCACATCTATGCGGAGGGCCGCACGCGGGAGGAGTCGGCCGAGCTCGAGGCCGAGCTCCACGGCTTGGTCGAGGAGATCATGCAGGCCGAAGGGGCGGAGGCCGGAGTCTCAAGCTGAGGTTGACCCTTCTGCCCACAGCTGCGTAAGATAGGAACGCCCGCTCCTCCGACGAAAGGACCTCCGTGGAAGCGTTCCCCGATCTCGCCTCGCTTTCGGACGACGACCTCAAGGGGCTCATCGACGAGCTGACCAAGGAGGAGAACGAGGTCTCGTACCGGCGGCGGATCCTGCACGGGAAGATCGATCTCCTGCGGGCGGAGCTCCAGGCGCGGCTGCGCGAGACCGGGGGGAAGAGCGTGCTCGAGCAGGTAGACGTCGACCGCCTGGCGGCGATCCTCGCCGGCAAAGCGGCCCCACCCGCAGCAGAGGGGTAATGAGCCACATCTACTGTCCCGAGTGCGGGTTCCAGAACCCGGAGGCCGCGAACTACTGCTCCCGCTGCGGCGCGCTCCTCGTCAAGGACGAGCCGGGCTCCGAGACGACCATGAGCTACACACCGGAGGAGGGCGAGATGGGGGAGGACGCGCCCTCACTCGAGGATTTGGGAGCCGAGGGGCCGGCGCTCGTGGTCCGTTCCGGCGGGGGGCGCGCGGGCGAGCACTTCGTGCCGCAGGGCGAGCGCACGACGATCGGACGCTCCCCGGACTGCGACATCTTCCTGGACGACGTCACGGTCTCCCGGAAGCACGCGGTCCTGCTCCAGCGCGAGGGCGGCTACGACGTCGAGGACCAGGGGAGCCTCAACGGCACGTTCCTCAACCGGAAGCGGATCGATTCCGCGGAGCGGTTGGAGAACGGCGACGAGCTCCAGATCGGCAAGTACAAGCTCACCTACCTGGACACATGAGCACGCTACGCGTCCGGCAAGATCCTGAACGACTCTGCTGCGCGGAGTCGTCGCGAGGCCGCACAAGGCTGGACGGCACGTGAGCGCTCCTGCCCAGGCACCGGAACGCCAGCGGCTGCTCACGATCGGCGCGGTCTGCCGCCGGCTGCAGCCCGAGTTCCCGGACATCTCGATCTCGAAGATCCGCTACCTCGAGGACCAGGGCCTGCTCGCGCCGCGCCGCACCCAGAGCGGCTATCGGCTCTTCGGCGAGGACGACGTCGAGCGGCTGGAGACGATTCTGCGGCTGCAGCGCGACGAGTTCCTCCCGCTGCGCGTGATCCGTCAAGAGCTGGCCTCGCCGTCCGGGGCGGGGAAGGAGCGGCGCCGGCGCAAGGCGGTCGGCCTCGCCGACCGCGACGACGAGCTCGACCTCGGCGAGCTGTGCGACCGGGCCGCGATCACGCCCGAGCTCGCGCGGGAGCTCGAGGAGTACGGCCTGCTGCAACCGCGGCGGGAGGGGAGCGAGAAGCGCTATCCCGCAGGCGATGTCGACGTCGCGGTCGCGTGCGCGAAGCTCTCGCGCTACGGGATCTCGGCGCGCCACCTGCGCGCGTTTCGAACGGCCGCCGACCGCGAGGCGGGGCTCCTCCAGCAGCTCGTCGCACCGGCGCTGCGCTCTCGCAACCCGGAGCGGCGGGAACACGGCATCCAGGAGCTGCAAACCCTCGCCGAGCTGGCGCAGGAGCTCTCCCAGCTCCTCTTCTGGCGCGACCTGAGGCAGCTCGCGGCCGGGTGAGCCTCGAGTCCAAGATCCGCGACGTCCCGGACTTCCCGGAGCCCGGGATCGTCTTCAAGGACATCATGCCGTTGCTCTCCGACCCTGCCACCTTGCAGCAGGCGGTCGACGAACTGGCGGAGTGGATCGAGCCGCGCAAGCCCGACGTGATCCTCGGAGCGGAGGCACGCGGCTTCATCCTCGGGGCGGCGCTCGCGTACAAGCTCGGCTGCGGCTTCGTCGCGGCGAGAAGGCCCGGAAAGCTGCCCTGGAAGACCGTCAGCGCCACGTACGCGCTCGAATACGGGGAAAACGCCCTGGAGCTCCATGCCGACGCAATCTCGGACGGACAGCGCGTCCTGGTGCATGACGACGTGCTCGCGACCGGCGGGACGGCGGCTGCGATCTGCGACCTCGCCGAGCAGCTGGGCGGCGAGATCGTCGGCGTCGCCTTCGTGATCGAGCTGCAGTTCCTCGAGGGCCGGAAGTACCTCGAGCAGTACGACGTGCATTCGCTGATCACCTACTGAGACGAATCTCGGATCGCAAGCCCGGCCTCACGAGGCATTGCTTGCGATGCCGACCTGAGGTCGCGCCGGCTCTGGCGGTGCGACCGTCTAAGACACGATGAGGGTTTAGCTGGCGTCCGGAGGGCCGATTAGAAGTGAACCGATGTACGACGTGCTGAAGACGCGCTACGAGTTCTCGTGCCCGGAGCGGGGCGAGGCGCGGGTCGCGCTTTCGTCGTTCCGGCGCATCGACCAGCTCCCCGGGGCAGCGCACCCTGCCGTCTTCGAGGTCTCCTTCGACTGCGGCTGCGGGGGCCGGCACCCCGGCCTCGTCACGCACGACGAGCTCGACTGGGCACCGCTCGGCCTGGGCGAGGGCGTCTTCCTCAACCTGATGACCGCGACGCTCGATCCGCTCGAGGACGAGCTCGCCGATCTCGCCGCCCGCCGGATCAAGGCCGGGGAGTGGCCGTGGAGCTTCTTCTGCTACCCGGAGGAGCGGCCGCGGCCGATCTTTCCCTCGTCGTTCTTCCTGATCGCACCCGCAGACGACCGCCACAGC
>DATDMJ010000076.1:0-5652 GCA_036518855.1 Gaiellaceae bacterium
GTCTCGAAGGGATTGCGCTCGAGCACGCCGTCCTCGAGGTAGCGCGTCAGGAACTTGCCCTCCGCGTCGTCGCGCGAGAAGCCGAGCGCCGTCTGCGTGAGGTCGTTCGTGCCGAACGAGAAGAAGTCCGCGTGCCCGGCGATCTCGTCGGCGCGGATGCAAGCGCGCGGGAGCTCGATCATCGTGCCAACCAGGTACTCGACCGACTCGCTCTCCTCGTTCGCCGTCGCGATGGTGATCGCGCGCAGCCGATGCAGCTCCTCCGCGAAGCCGACGAGCGGATGCATGATCTCGACCAGCGGCGCCTCGCCCGTGCGCTCCTCGACCGCCTGCGCCGCGCGGATGATCGCCCGCACCTGCATCTCGTAGATCTCGGGCCAGAGCAGGCCGAGGCGGCAGCCGCGCGTGCCGAGCATCGGGTTCGACTCCTGAAGCGCGCGGATCCGCTCGCGCATGCGCTCGTCCTTGGCCTCCTCGAGCGGCGGCAGGAACTCGTGCAGCGGTGGGTCGAGCAGGCGGATCGTCACCGGCAGCCCGGCCATCGCCTCGAAGATCCCCTCGAAGTCGCCCTGCTGGTGTGGCAGGAGCCGGTCGAGCGCCGCGCGCCGCTCGTCCTCGCCGGCGGCCATGATCATCTCGCGGACGACGGGCAGGCGTTCCTCGGCCATGAACATGTGCTCGGTGCGGCAGAGGCCGATGCCCTGCGCGCCGAACTCGCGCGCCTTCGCCGCGTCCTCGGGCGTGTCCGCGTTGGCCCGCACCTTGAGCCGGCGGAAGTCGTCGGCCCAGCTCAGGATCGTCTCGAAGTCCTCGTTGATCTGCGGCGGCACGAGGTCGACCGGGCCGACGATCACGTTGCCGGTGCCGCCGTCGATGGTGAGCACGTCGCCCTCGCGGAGCTTCTGGCCGCCGACCGAGAGCGTGCGGGCATCGACGTCGATCGTCAGGCCCTCGCAGCCGGCGACGCACGGCTTGCCCATCCCGCGCGCGACGACCGCGGCGTGCGAGGTCATCCCGCCGTGTGCCGTCAGGATCCCCTTCGCCTGGATCAGGCCGTGGATGTCGTCCGGGGTCGTCTCCCAGCGGACGAGGATCACGCTCTCGCCGGCCTTGCCGCGCTCCTCGGCCGTGTCTGCGTCCAGGACGACCTTCCCGGAGGCGGCGCCCGGGCTCGCGTTCAGCCCGCGCGCAGAGACCTCGACCTGCGCGTTCGGGTCGATCATCGGATGCAGGAGCTGGTCGAGCTGGCCCGGGTCGATGCGGGCGACGGCCTCCTCGCGGGTGATCAGGTCCTCCTCGACCATCGAGACCGCGGCCTTCAGGGCGGCCGTGGCGGTCCGCTTCGCCGAGCGCGTCTGGAGGAGGTACAGGCGGCCGTCCTCGACGGTGAACTCGATGTCCTGCACGTCGCGGTAGTGCTCCTCGAGGCGGCGCATCGTCTCGAGGAGCTCGTCGAAGGCCGGACCGAGCTGCTGCTTCATCGCCTCCAGCGGCTCGGGCGTGCGGATGCCGGCGACGACGTCCTCGCCCTGCGCGTCGGCGAGGAACTCGCCGTAGAGCCCCTGCTCGCCCGTGGAGGGGTCGCGCGTGAACGCGACGCCGGTGCCGGACTGCGGCCCCTTGTTGCCGAAGACCATCTGGACGACGTTGACCGCCGTGCCGAGATCGTCCGGGATCCGGTTGGCGCGGCGGTAGACCTGGGCGCGGGGCGTGTCCCACGAGTCGAAGACGGCGCGCACCGCGCGGCCGAGCTGTTCGCCCGCGTCCTGCGGGAACGAGCGGGAGAGGACGTCCTCGTAGATCTGCTTGAACTGGCGGACGAGCTCCTCGAGGTCCTCGGCGGTGAGCTCGACGTCCTGCTGGACGTTCCGCTCCTCCTTGCGGGCGCGGATGGCCTGCTCGAAGCGTTCGGCGTCGATGCCGTCGACGACCTCGCCGTACATCTGGATCAGGCGGCGGTACGAGTCGTACGCGAACCGCCGGTTGCCGGTGGCGCTCGCGAGGCCCTCGACCGTCTCGTCGTTCAGGCCGAGGTTGAGGATCGTGTCCATCATCCCGGGCATCGAGATCGCCGCGCCCGAGCGCACGGAGACGAGCAGCGGGTTCTCCGGGTCGCCGAAACGCTTACCGGTCTTGGCCTCGAGCGCGCGGAGATGGCTCGCGATCTCGTCCTCGAGGCCGCCGGGGAGCTCCTTGCCGTTGTGCATGTACTCGCGGCAGGCGTCGGTGGTGACCGTGAAGCCGGCCGGCACCGGGATCCCGAGTTGGGTCATCTCGGCCAGGCCGACGCCTTTGCCGCCGAGAAGCTCTCGCCCGCCGCCGGACGGCTCGTCGAAGTCGTAGACGAAACGTCCGTTCCCTCGCATTGCGCACGATCTTCCCACACCGCGAGCGGTGTTTCATCGTTCTCAAGCCATACGAGTCGGCGTAAGCTCGGGTAGATGAAGCTGCTCCCCGCGCTCGCGCTCGCGGCGTTGCTCGCCGGAGCGGCGCACGGAGCGGGCGGCCGGAGCACGAGCCGGATCGCGTTCGGGCTCGAGCAGGACGGGCTGAGCAGCCTCTACACCGTGCGCCCGGACGGCACCGGGCTCCGGCGGCTGACCGTGCCGCCGACGCGGCAGCAGCTCGGCGGGGACACGGGGCCGGTGTGGGCTCCGCGCGGCCGTCAGATCGTCTTCGAGCGCGACCTGCCGTACTGGGGTGCGGACCGCTACCGCCTCGCCGCGGTTCCCGCGGCCGGCGGACTCGCCCGCCAGCTGACGAAGGGCCCGTACGACGCCATGCCGACCCTCTCGCCGAACGGCCGGCGGATCGCGTTCGTCCGGCTGAAGAGGACGAACGCCGGCGTGATCACCATCCTGTACACCGTCGACCGCCTCGGGCGTCATCCAAAGCGCCTGTTCTCGAACGGCCTCGATCTCAGCCCGGCCTGGTCGCCGGACGGCCGGACGATCGTGTTCTCGCGCCTCGCGGATCCTTCGCTGCCGATCGAGGACGCAATGCTCTACCTCGCCGACGCCGACGGTACCGACGTTCGTCCGCTCGGCCAGCCCGGGATCGCCGGTGTCTCGCCGGCGTGGTCCCGCGACGGGCAGAGCATCGCGTTCGTGTCGTTCGCCGACCACAACGGCACCGTCTGCCCGGACGAGGGCTGCCCGCCGAGCGGCGAGATCTACCGCGTCGCCGCGGACGGGACCGGCCTGAAGCGGCTCACGACCAGCACCGCGGACGACGAGCACCCGACCTGGTCGCCCGACGGCTCTCAGATCGCGTTCGCGAGCGGCTACGCCCTGCCGAGCGCCGGGCATCCAGCCTGGCTCGTGACGGTCCCCGCCGGGGGCGGGCCGGTGACGCGGATCGGCCGCTTCTCGGGTGTCCTCGACCCCGCCTGGAGCCCGGCGGGCGTTCGCTAGCCTCCTAGCGTGAAGCTCGAGGGGATCCACCACATCACGGCAATCACCGCGGATGCTCCCGGCAACGTCGACTTCTACGCGCGCGTCCTGGGCCTGCGGCTCGTCAAGAAGAGCGTGAACCAGGACGACCCGACCGTGTACCACCTCTTCTACGGCGACGAGCGCGGCGAACCGGGGGCCGACATCACGTTCTTCGAATACCCGGGCGCACGGCGCGGCGTCGCCGGAGCCGGCATGGTGCACCGGATCGGCTGGCGGGTCGCCTCGGAGGATTCGCTCGCGTTCTGGGAGGAGCGGCTCGTCGGCGAAGGGGTTGCCACCGAACGCACGCAGGGGTCGCTCGTCTTCGCGGACCCGGAGGGTCTCGCGCACGAGCTGCTCGTCGTGGAGACCTCTGACGAGCCGCTGATCGCCGACCACCCCGAGGTGCCGAAGGAGGTGGCGCTGCAGGGCTTCGACTCCGTCCGCGCGTATGCCTTCGATCCGGTGCAGAGCCGGCGGTTCCTGGAGCAGACCCTGGAGTTCTCTCCGGGGGGCGAGGCTGAATGGGAAGTGCGCGGAGACCGGCGCGGCTCGTTCTACCGCTACGACCGGACCGATCAGCGAGGCATGGGCGGAGCCGGGAGCGTCCACCATGTGGCCTGGGCTTCGCCGATGGACGACCACGAGGCCTGGCAGCGGCGGGTCGCCGAGGCTGGCGCCTCCCCCACGCCGATCATCGACCGCTTCTACTTCCGCTCGATCTACTTCCGCGAGCCGAGCGGCGTCCTGTTCGAGATCGCGACCATGGGACCGGGCTTCGACGTCGACGAGCCGCTCGCCGAGCTGGGCGAGCATCTGTCGCTCCCGCCGGCCTACGAGCAGCTGCGCGACCGGCTCGAGCAGGTGCTGACGCCGCTACCCGATACGCGCCGTCAGCTCGCCACCGGCGGGCGGTAGCCCGGCCGCCGGCGCGCCCGGAAATCCGCGAGCCACGCCAGGGCGCGAAGCCCCATCCACACCGGCGTCAGCAGGACGTAGAAGATCACGAGCGCGGCGGCGAGGATCAGCAACCAGATGAGCCAGCGCCAGAGCGGGACCCGCCCCTTGGGCCTGATCGTCACGAGACCGGCGCTTCGGCTCTCGTTCCCGCCTCCGCCCTGCGGCGCTCGACCAGCCGGATGACGCGCGCGGCGGTCTCCTCGATCGAGAGATCCGAGATTTCGATGACGGGACAGCCCAGGCGCCGGTGGAGCGCGGCTGCCTGCTCGAGCTCGGCGTAGATCTCGACGAGCTCGGCGTAGGCACGCTGGTTGCCTCCGAGCCGCACCGCGCGCTGGCGCCGGATCTCCTGCAGGCGCTGCGCCTCGATGGTGAGGCCGACGACTTTCGTGGAGTCGACGTGGAAGAGCGCCGAGGGCGGGTCGATTCCCTTCACGACCGGGACGTTCGCGGTCTTGTACCCGAGGTAGCCGAGGTACATCGAGAGCGGCGTCTTCGACGTGCGTGAGACGCCGACGAGGATGATGTCCGCCTCGTGCAGGCCGGCGCCGACACCGTCGTCGTATTTGACGGCGAACTCGATCGCTGCCATGCGCTTGAAGTAGCTGGAGTCGAGCGGGGCACGCGCGCCGGGCGTCATCTGCGCTGCGACGCCGGCGACCTTCGCGACCGCCTCGATCGGATGGCCGAGCAGGTCGCAGTAGTGCAGGCGGTAGCGGCGGCAGAGCGCCCGTGCCGCCTCGCGCAGCTCGGGATGGACGAGCGTGTAGACGATCACCGCCGGCCGGCCCTTCGCGCGGTTCAGCGCGAGCTGCAGGTCGTCGACGGTCTCGACGCGGGGATGTCGGATCTCCTCGAACTCCTGCTCGGGGAACTGCGCCTCGAGCGCGTGGACGAGCCTGACCGCGGTCTCGCCCGTGGAATCCGAGATGACGTGAAGCTCGACCGGTGGCTTGGTCACGCGTGGAGCGTAACGGCGTCAGCGATCCGGGCTGGGGATGAGAAATCACGCAGTCGTCACGAAGCCGTGACAGACAGGTGCGCGTTTCGCGGATAGGCTCGCGCCATGGCAGGGGGGCGGGTCGGGACCCGCAGTACCACGCGCGTGAACATGAAAACGGGCGCCGCGACGCCTCCGAGACGCGCCTAGCGCGGGATCTGCGAGAAGTCCCCCAGCCGCCCGAGCGTGTCCCGCACGTCGAGCAGCAGCCGGAGTCGGTTGGCCCGCACGGCCGGGTCCTCGTCCATGACGAGCACC
>DATDMJ010000077.1:0-29957 GCA_036518855.1 Gaiellaceae bacterium
CGGATCCACGGCGTCCGCGTGCTCGGGACGACCGAGGACATGCCGCACATCATGCGCGACAACCGGCCGGACGAGGTGCTGATCGCGATCCCGGGTGCCTCGGGCGAGGCGCGCCAGCGGATCGTGAACATCACGCGCGAGGGCAACGTGCCGGTCAAGACGCTGCCGGGGCTCTACGAGCTGATCTCCGGCGAGAGCGACCTCGCGACCCAGATCCGCCCGGTGCAGGTCGAGGACGTGCTCGGGCGCGAGCCGGTCGAGGTCGACCTGCGCTCGACGGCCGCGTACGTACGCGACCAGACGGTCTTGGTGACCGGAGCCGGTGGCTCGATCGGCTCGGAGCTCTGCCGCCAGATCGCGAAGCTCGGCCCGCAGCGGCTCGTGCTGGTCGACCAGGGCGAGACCGCGCTGTTCGAGATCGAGCGCGAGCTCGTTGACGACCGCGGCTTCGCGGCGGCCGTGCCGATCCTCGGCGACTGCGGGAGCCGCACCAAGATGGGCCAGGTCTTCGACCGCTACCGGCCGGCGGTCGTCTTCCACGCGGCTGCCTACAAGCACGTGCCGCTGATGGAGGCGAACCCGCTCGAGTCCGTGCGCAACAACGCGCTCGCCACGAGGGTCGTCGCGGACGCGGCGGCCGAGTACGGCGCGCGGCGCTTCGTGCTCGTCTCGACCGACAAGGCCGTCAACCCGAAGACCGTGATGGGCCAGTCGAAGGCGCTCTGCGAGTGGATCATCGAGGCCTACGGCGCGCGGGAGGACATCTCGACGCGCTTCGTGGCCGTCCGGTTCGGCAACGTGCTCGGCTCGTCCGGCTCGGTGATCCCGATCTTCCGTCGCCAGATCGCGAAAGGCGGCCCGGTGACCGTGACGCACCCGGAGATGACGCGGTACTTCATGACGATCCCGGAGGCTTCGTCGCTCGTCGTCCAGGCCGGCGCGATCGGCGGGCGCGGCGACGTGTTCGTGCTCGACATGGGCGAGCCGGTGCGGATCATCGACCTTGCGATGCAGATGATCCGGCTCTCGGGCAAGGAGCCGGAGCGCGACATCAACGTCGACATCGTCGGCGCGCGGCCCGGTGAGAAGCTGCACGAAGAGCTCTGGGGCGAGGGCGAGACCGCGATGGCGACCTCCCACCCGAAGATCATGCGCGTGAGCGGGCCGATCATCGATTCGGTCTGGCTCCAGGAAGAGCTCGAGGAGCTCGATCGGCTCGTGCGCGAAGGGGAGACGCTCGAGGTCGTGTCGCGCCTTTCGTCGATGATGCGCGCCCCGCGGCTCGGCGGCTCGCGCGAGCCGGTCCGGTGGGAAGAAGAAGACACGCTTTCGGGGCAGAAGCTGAGCTAGAACCGTCCGCACCGCGGGATACCGTGGCGCGGTGGAGATCCTCGAGGGGCTGAATCCGGAGCAGCGGCGGGCGGCCGAGGCCGTGCGCGGGCCCGTCTGCATCCTCGCCGGCGCCGGTTCCGGGAAGACGACGACGATCACGCGGCGAATCGCGCGGCAGGTCGCCTCCGGCGCGTGCCGTTCGGACGAGATCCTGGCGGTCACGTTCACGGACAAGGCCGCCGCGGAGATGCGCGGGCGGCTCGGTCGGCTGGGGGTCGACGGCGTCGAGGCTCGCACGTTCCATTCCGCCGCGCTGTCCCAGCTCACACGGGCGCGTGGCCAGGCGCCCGGGCGGATCCTCTCGACGAAAGCCCTGCTCCTGCGCCAGATCGGGAACTCGCTCCCGCGGCCGTACCGCTTCCGGCCGGCGGGCGACCTCGCGACCGAGATCGAGTGGGCGAAGAACCGCCGCCTCCGGCCGGAGCGCTATCGCGAGGGCCTCGGCGAGCACGAGCCGCCGATTCCGTCCGACCTGATGGCGCGCGTCTTCCGCGAGTACGAGCGGCGCAAGTGGTCTGCGGGTCTCATCGACTTCGAGGACCTGCTCGAGCTGACGGTACGGATGTACGAGGAAGACGAATGGGCGCTGTCCGCTTTGCGCGAGCGGTACCGCTGCTTCACGGTCGACGAGTACCAGGACGTGAACCTGCTGCAGCAGTCGCTGCTCGACCTCTGGCTCGGCGCGGGCGACGAGCTCTGCGCGGTCGGCGACGACTACCAGTCGATCTACGGGTTCACCGGCGCCTCGCCGGAGTGGTTGCTCGGGCTCGCCTCCCGGTTCCCGCACGCGGCGGTCGTGCGGCTCGAGGAGAACTACCGCTCCTCGCCGCAGGTGCTCGCGCTGGCGAACCGGCTGACGCCGAAGCTCGGCGGGGCGGAGAAGACGCTGCGCGCGACGCGGCCCGAGGGCCCGGAGCCGGTGCTGCGCGGGTTCGAGTCGCCGGAGGACGAGGGCGCGTTCGTCCTGGAGCGCGTTCGCGCGCTCGCCGCCGAGGAGGTGCCGTACGAGGAGATGGCTGTGCTGATGCGGCTGAACTCGCGTTCGGCCGACTTCGAGGAGCTCTTCGGCGACGCGCGGATTCCGTTCCAGGGCGCGGCGCTCCTGGCGCGGGACGGCGCGCGGCAGCTGCTGAAGGGCCTCCGCGGCGCGGGGTTCGGGTCGTTGACCGGAGAGGTCCGGCGAGTCGCACGGGAGCAGGGGCTCGTCGAGCCGGTTCCGGAAGGGCTCGGCGAGCGCGAGCTCGTGCGCCAGGCCGACCTGCGGCGGCTCTGCAAGCTTGCCGAGGAGCTCGACGACGGCTCGAAGACCGTCGAGGACTGGGTGGGCTGGCTCAAGGCGCGGTTCGACCACGGCACCGAAGGCGGGGTGCACCTGCTGACCCTGCACCGGGCCAAAGGGCTCGAGTTCGAGGCGGTCTTCATCCCGCGCGTCGAGGAGAAGGAGTTGCCCTGCAAGCAGGCGCTGCGCGTGCCCGGCGCGCTGGCCGAGGAGCGCCGGCTGCTCTACGTCGGCATGACGCGCGCGAAGCGGCACCTCGCCTTGACCTGGTCCGGCAAGCCGAGCCGCTTCCTCGAAGAGCTCGGCGTCGAGGCGCGGCCGCAACGGCCCCGCGCGGTCGCGGAGCCCGACGACCCGATGTACGTCGCGCTCAAGGAATGGCGCCTGAAGCGCTCGAAGCGCGACGAGGTCCCGGCCTACGTGGTCTTCCACAACTCCACGCTGGCCGAGATCGCCGCTCGCCGCCCGCGGACGATCCCCGAGCTCGCCGAGATCCCCGGGGTAGGGCCCGCGAAGCTGGAGCGCTACGGCAGCGAGGTCATGGCCGCTCTCGAGGAAACCCCGGACGCCGCGGCAGCGTGACCACCACCCCTTAGGCAACAGGCCACCTAGTAACAACTTGTTGCAAGGCTGGCGGCCACGACGCCGGCGGCTCTTCCAGCAAGTAACAGTCTGTTACTTGCTGGGTGCCCTGCAAACGCAGGGAGAGCGGCTTAATGGAGGCCTTTGAGCAGCAGCTCGAGCATGAGGGCCGGATCGCGCCGGACCCGCGTTCGCTCGCCTTCGTACTTGCGGACGTCGAGCGCCCGCGCGTCGCTCAGCGGGATCAGCCGTCCCTCGCGGATCAGCATCTCGTCGACCCCGCCGAGCCGGCCGCCGAAGGTCGTGTAGACCGGGACACCCAGCGCGACCGCCTCGCGGTTCATCGTTCCACCCGCCGAGACGACGAGGTCGGACACCGCGATCAGGCTCTGCGCGTCCACGGCGCCGTCGGGCACGAAGATGGAGGGCAGGCCGAGGTCGCGCACGAAGTCCCGCTGCGCCGAGGTGCGCGGCACGACGATCGCGTGCACCGTTTCGTCGCGGCCGAGGCGCTCGAGCACCTGCGGGAAGAGTGGGTTCGACCGGCGGTGGTAGAGCGAGACGTCGGGCGGCGTGCGGACGACGACGAGGGTGCGCGCCGGGTCGATCGCCCACTGCGAGAGCGCGGCCGGGTCGGGCTCGAAGTCCGCGAGGTAGTACTCCTCCTTCAGGCCCTCGTAGCGGCCGAGCTTCTCCGGGCCGACGCCGTAACGCTCGAGCCGCTCGGGCGGGATCGCCTCCGGTACGACGACACGCGTCGCGGCGCGGCAGCCGAGCTGGTGCTGGAGCCACGCGAACTCGTAGTCGAAGGTCGTCGCGCTCGGAATGCCGAGGCGGTGCGCCGTCAGCGTCAGCTCGTGCGAGCCGTGCGCGAGGGCGACGTCGAAGCGGCGGCCGCGGGCCCAGCCGCGCAGTGCGCGCAGGCGGGAGACGAGCGATCGTCCCTTGCCGAGGCTCGAGCGCCCGCCGTGGTGCCCGAGGACGTCCGCCTCGATGCCGTGCAGCTCGAGCAGCTGCACGGTCTGCGCGTAGTCGCGCGCCGTGACCTCGACCTCGTCTCCGCGCCCGCGAAGGAGCGCGATCAGCGGCCGGAACACCAGCACGTGCGCCGGCGCCGTGAGGTCGATCCAGACTCTCACAAGCGCTCGACGAGCCGGAAGCGGATGGCCGAGATGCGCAGGTCGTCGGGAATCGGCCGCCCGAAGAAGCGCTCGTGCGCCTCGCGCCAGTCGTCGACGGACTCGAAGCCCTCGCCCTCGTCGCGGGCGAACTGGACGTCGATCTCTCCGGCCGGGATGACGCGCGCCTCGGTGACCTCCACGACGGCGACCGGCTCGTCGTCGAAATCGTGCAGCGTGAACCGGTCCCCGGCCTCGACGGGCTCCTCGTCCTCGGCGAGGCCGGCGGTCGCGGTCTTCTCGCCGCGCAGCACCGCGTCGACGAGCTGCCGCCGGAGCTCCGTCCGCGGGTACCCGAGCTCGAACGGCGGCAGGTCGCTCAGCGGACGAGCGCCCCCATCCGCGCGCTCGTCAGCCCGGCCGGCTCCCGCTCGACGTGGCGCTCGTGCCAGAGCGTGAACGCGAGCAGGCCCCAGAGCTGGCGCGAGAGATCCTCCTGGCCGTCCACGTGGCGGTCGATCAGCCGCTCGACCGCCTCGGGGCGGAAGTAGCCCTGGCGACGCACGGTGTCGCGCGAGAGCGTGTCCCGCGCGAAGGGCTCGAGCTCGCCGCGCAGCCAGGCGGCCGCGGGAATCGAGAAGCCTCGCTTCTTGCCGCGAACGATCTCCTGGGGAACCAGCGGCTCGACCGCCTTGCGCAACAGCACCTTCTTGCGCACGCCGCGGACGCGGTGCCTGCGCGGGAGCGCGAAGGCGAGGTTCGTCACGGCCGGGTCGAGGTACGGCACGCGCGCCTCCAGCGAATGCGCCATCGACGCGCGGTCGGTCTTCACGAGCAGGTCGTCCACGAGGTAGAGGCCGAAGTCGACGTCCTGCAGGCGGGCCAGCGGCTCGGCGCTCTCGGTCTCGGCGAACCGTGCGCGGAGGAGGTCGACGGGATCGAAGTCGCTGCGGCGCACCGTCAGCTCGGCCCGTGCGTCCGGGGAGAAGATCTCCTTCCAGCCGTGGTGCCGCTCGAGCGGCGGCAGATGTGCGGCGCGGGCGAACCGCTTCGCCTTGTAGTCGAAGCTCGCGCGGGCGCTCGAGCTCGGCAGGTGCTCCACCAGCGGTCGCGAGGCGCGGGCGAGCCCGCCGAGCCGCTGGGCGAGCAGGTCGGCCACGTACGTGTAGTAGCCGCCGAAGAGCTCGTCGCCGCCCTCGCCGGAGAGCGCGACCTTCACGTCCTGGGCCGCGAGCTGCGAGACGAGGTAGGTCGGCAGTGCGGACGAGTCGGCGAACGGCTCATCGAAGGCTTCGGCGAGGGCTGGGAGCAGCAGCGCCGCGTCCGTGCGGAGCACCAGCTCGCGGTGCCGCGTCCCGTAGCGCTCGGCGACGAGACGCGCGTCGGCCAGCTCGTCGAACGAGCGTTCCTCGAAGCCGATCGAGAAGGTCCGGACCGGCTCGCCGGTCAGCTCCGCGGCCAGGGCCGCAAGCGCAGAGGAGTCGATCCCGCCCGAGAGCAGCACCCCGACCCGGACGTCCGAGACGAGATGCGCCCGGACCGAGTCGCGCAGCCGCGCGCGGAGCTCTTCGATCAGCTCGGCCTCGTCGTCCTCGCGCAGCTGGTCGGCGTTGGCGGGGCCGGGCCGCGCGAAGCGCTCGAGACGCAGGTCTCCGTCCTGCCAGACGAGCAGATACCCGGGCGGGAGCTTCCGCGCCTCGCGGAAGATCGTCAGGGGAGCCGGGATCGAGTTGAAGGCGAGAAACGCCTCCAGCGCATCCAGGTCGACCTCGCCCCGCGGCAGCGCGCGAAGCTCCGATGCGAACTCGAGGCCCGACGCCGAGTGGCGGTAGTAGAGCGGCTTGATTCCGTACGGGTCGCGTACGAGCACGAGACGCCGCTCGTTCGAGTCCCAGACCGCGACGGCAAACATTCCGCGGAGCCGGCGGGCGAAATCGAGGCCGTGCTGCTCGTAGAGATGGGCGAGCACCTCGGTGTCGCTGTGCGTCCGGAACCGGTGGCCGGCGCCCTCGAGCTCGGCCCGCAGCTCGCGGTAGTTGTAGAGCTCGCCGTTCTGGACTACGTGGATCGAGCCGTCCTCGTTGGCGATCGGCTGGTCGCCGCTCTCCAGGTCGATGATCGCCAGTCGGCGCGCGGCGAGCCCGACTGGCCCGTCGGTCATCGCACCGTCGGCGTCCGGGCCGCGATGCACGAGCGTCGCGCTCATCCGGGCGAGGCGTTCCGGGTCGGCGGGCCCGTTCGAGGAGGCGATCCCGCAGATCCCGCACACCGGGCCGAGTCTAGTGGCCGCGTTCGCCAGAATGTCCCGATGCGCCTGCGCGAGCTCGGGGAGAGCGGCCTTCGCGTCTCGCGCGTGGGGCTCGGCTGCAACAACTTCGGCCGCCGCCTCGACCTCGACCGGACACGTGGGGTGGTCGAAGCGGCGTTTGCCGAGGGGATCAACTTCGTCGACACCGCCGACATCTACGGCGGCGGGGACAGCGAGCGCTTTCTCGGCGAGGTCCTGGAAGGACGGCGTGATCGGGTCGTGCTCGCGACGAAGTTCGGAATGGCCGACGACGGGAGCGGATCGCGCGAGTACGTGCGGCGCGCGTTCGCCGCCTCGCTCGAGCGGCTGCGCACCGACCACGTGGATCTCTACTACTACCACCGTCCCGACGGCGTGACGCCGATCGGCGACACCGTCCGGGCGATGGTCGAGCTCGTCGAGGAGGGGGCCGTTCGCGCGATCGGCGTCTCGAACTTCACGGTGGAGCAGCTCGACGAGGCGGTCGAGGCCGGCCCGATCGCTGCGCTGCAGAACCGGTACAACCTGCTCGAGCGCGGTGCCGAGAAGGACCTGCTCCCGCGCTGTCGCGAGCTCGGGGTCGCGTTCGTGCCGTACTTCCCGCTGGCGAGCGGGCTGCTGACGGGCAAGTACCGGCGCGGGGAGGAGCCGCCGTCCGGTTCGCGCCTGGAGAGCCGGCGCGAGGCGCTCTCCGACGAGGCCTTCGACCGGATCGAGCGGCTCCAGGAGTTCGCCGAGGCGCGGGGCCGGAGCCTGCTCGAGCTCGCGATCGCAGGGCTCGCCTCGCAGCCGGTGGTCGCCTCGGTGATCGCGGGGGCGATGAGCCCGGAGCAGATCCGCGCGAACGCCGCTGCGGCGGAGTGGGAGCTCTCCGAGGACGAGCTGGACGAGCTGCTGCGGCTCTAGCTCAGCACCGCGCGCACGGATTGCCGGGCCACGCGGAACGTGGTCGCGGCCACCGTGCGCAGGTAGAGACGCACCGAGCGGTCGGCGATCCACTCGAGGTCGTGCGCGAGCTTCTCGGCCATCGAGGTCTCGTAGCCGCGGCGAACCTGCGCGAAGCCGGTGAGCCCGGGGCGGACGACGAGGCGCTGCCAGTACGCGGGGAGCTCGTTCGCGAGCTGCTCGAAGAAGCGCGGCCGGATCGGGCGCGGGCCGGCGAGGCTCATGTCGCCGCGGAGGACGTTCCAGAGCTGGGGCAGCTCGTCGAGCTGCATCGCGCGGAGGCGCCCTCCGAGCCGGGTCGTCTCGGTGCGGGTGCGCTCGACGAGCTCCGGCCCGAGATAGGGCCCGATCCGCCCCTCCGCGCCGCGGCGGAGGGTCCGGAACTTGAGCATCTGGAAGATCCGCCCGTCCTTGCCCACGCGCTCGCCGCGGTAGAGCAGCGGACGCCCGCTGGTCAGGAGCAGCGCGAGGCCGATCAGCACGATGAGGGGCGAGACGACTACGAGGAAGAACGCCGAGATGACGACGTCAAGGGCGCGCAGCTCGAAGTCGACGCGCCGCTTCGGCGAGCCGTGGACGAGCGAGGTGACGCGCCTGATGAACGAGTCGCCCGGCCGCGGCTGCGAGGAGCTCGCGGCGCTTGCCTGTGATGCGGCCACGGGGTTGATGCTAGAAGCGTTCGCGGTCGACCCCGAACGTCCTCGCCGCGGCCCCCTCCTGGTCCCTTAGTTCGGTTCGCCCGGCGCCTCCTCCCCGAGGCGAGCGTATCGGCGAAATGCGCACGTGTCCGTCACGGAATTGCGCCGGAAGCGTGACTTCAGGGATAAGCTTCCCTTATGGACACGCGCCAGCTCGCCGCGTTCTGCGCCGTCGTCGAGCGGAAGAGCTTCTCGCAGGCTGCCGAGCGGCTCGGCGTGACCCAGCCGGCCGTGAGCCTCCAGGTGCGCTCGCTCGAGAAGCGGCTCGGCCGCCAGCTGCTCGACCGCTCCGGCCGTCGCGTCGAGCCGACCGAGGCTGGGCTCGCCCTGTACCGCGGCGCCCAGCGGCTGCTGGCGCTCGAGGGACAGCTGCTCGAAGAGCTCGAGGCCGGCGACGAGGGCGAGCTCGGCGGGACGCTCGAGGTCGGAGCGTCCACCGGCCCGGGGAGCACCGTCGTCCCGGTGCTCCTCTGCGAGTTCCAGCGCGCGCACCCGAACGTCGCGATCTCGCTCTCGATCTCCGACACGCAGAGCGTCGTCGCCCGCGTCGGCGCGCGCGAGCTCGAGCTCGGCGTCGTCGGTGCGGCACGGCGGCACCGCGGCGTGGTCTTCGAGCCGTTCTTTCGCGATGAGGTCGTCCTCGCCTGCCCGCCAGACCACCGCTTCGCCGGCCGCACGATCACCCTCGACCAGCTCCGCGAGGAGCCGCTGATCGTGATGCAGGAAGGAGCGGGAGTCCGCCAGGTGATCGAGGACGAGCTGCGGCGGGCCGGAACGCGCCTGCGCGACCTCGAGCCGCGCCTCGAGCTCGGCCTGCAGGAGTCCGCCCGGTCGGCCGTCTCGGCCGGGTACGGGGTCACGTTCATCTCGCGGACGGCCATCGAGGCAGACCTCGCCGCCGGCACGCTTGCCGTCGCGCGCGTGAAAGGGCTCGACCCGGCCCGCGAGATCGCCCTCGTCCGCTCTTCCGGCCGCTCGCCGACCCGTGCCGCCGAGGCGTTCGTCGAGTTTGCGCGGGGACGCCTCAAGTGATCGTCCGCTGGGGGCTCGACGAGCTGCCCGGGCTGCTGCGCGAGCTCGGGATCGAGCGACCGTTCCTGATCGCGAGCGACCGCTGGTCGAGCCTGGACCTGCCGGCGGCCGGTCGCTGGAACGAGGTCCCGACCGACCGCATCGACGACATCGCCTCCGCCGCGCGATCCTCCGATGGGGCTCTTGCCGTTGGCGGCGGCAGCGCGATCGATCTCGCGAAGGCGGTCTCCGCGGCGACAGACCTCCGGCTCGTCTCCGTGCCGACGACGTATTCAGGCGCGGAGTGGACGACCTTCTTCGGAGTGCGGGATCCTCGGAAGCGCATGGTCGGCGGCGGCGCCGGTGCCCACCTGGCGGGGGTCCTCTACGAGCCGAAGCTGACGCTCGACCTTCCGCGCGCCGTCAGCGGCGGCACGGCGATGAACGCGCTCGCGCACTGCGCCGAGGCGCTCTACGTTCAGGGGCGGAACGCGGAAGGCGACGAGCACGCGCTGGAGGGGGCTCGCCTGATCGGTGAGTCCCTGCCGCTCGTGCTCGCCGATGGGAGCGACCTCGAGGCGCGCACCACGCTGCTCACCGGCGCGATGCACGCCGGCGCGGCGCTCGGCGCGGCCGGGCTCGCGCTCGGGCACGCGATGGCTCAGGCGGTCGGGGGCCGCTACGGCATCCCGCACGGCGCCGCGAACGCGCTCTGCCTGCCGCCCGCGCTGCGTTTCAACGAGCCGGTTGCCGGCGCCGAGATCGCGCGCTTCGGCCAGGCGCTCGGAACGGACGACGCCCCGGCCCGCTTCGAGGAGCTCTCCCGGCTCGCAGGCTACGAACGTCTGCGCGACCTTGGTGTTCCAGAAGACGAGCTCGACGAGGTCGCGGAGGCGACGGCTGTCCGCGCTGGCGCGCAAGCGAATCCGAGGCCCGCAAGCCCGGGCGAGATCGCCGAGCTCTTCCGCAGCATCTGGTAGCCAAGGCATCGCTTGCGATGCCGTCCTCAAAGACGCGCAGGCTTTGCCTGTGCGTCCGTCTGCAGCGACCGGTCGATGCGTCGGGTTCTTCGCCGGCGCTCTCAGCAGGCGCCCGGCTGGACGGCACCGCCCGGGCCGGCGAGATGCGATCCTCCGGCCTGGATGCAGTAGGAGGCGGCATCCGCTCGCGCGAGCCGTACGCCGAAGCCTGCGAGCGACGCGCCGGCGTACGTGCCGTTCACCGCCCGGAAGTCCTCCAGCGCCGACTCCGCCTGCTGGAACGTCACCGCCGAAGCGGTCTGTCGAGCCTGCTCGATCTGGCGGTTGGGGCTCGACGAGCCCTTCGTCTGGCCGTTCCAGAGGAACACGGCGACGAGCAGGGCGACGACGAGTGAAAGGAGAGGCACGCCGCGAGCCATTCCTTGGGTATCGGCATTTGCGGCGAACGCCTCAAGCGCGGGCGACGAACGAGAGCACGGTCACGCCGAGCTGCTCAGGCGTGTAGCCGTTGCGGAAGCGCGGCGCGAGCTCCATCGTCTCCAGCTCCGCGAGTCCCTCTTCCGAGGGCCCGGACGGCGTCCACGAGGCGATCTCGAAGCCGGCTCCCTCCACCAGTCGCCGGTAGTCGGGCTCGCGCAGGCGGTTCTGGAAGTGCAGCGGCGAGTTGACGAGGTGCCAGGCCCGGTCCGAGAACCGCAGGAAGTGGTAGCGCGAGAGCCCACGGTCGAAGTAGGCATAGTGGTCCTGCAGGTCGATCCGGCAGCTGATCGCGCCGCCCGGCCGCAGGAGCCGGCGACACTCGCGGAGGATCTGCGCCAGGTCGTCCTCCGGGATGTGCTCGCAGACGTCGGTGCTCGTCACGAAGTCGATCGACCCGCTCTCGAGGCCGGTCGCGCGGGCATCGCGCGGCGCCAGGTAGGTGATCCCGAAACGCTCCTCGAGCTCCGTCAGCGAGGAGACAGGCCCGCCGAGCGGACCCAGCTCGCGCTCGAGCAGCGTGATCGTCTCGTTGACGAGCTCGACGCGCGCGCTCGGGCGGATGTCGACCAGGACCTGCCGCCCCACGCCGAGCCCCGAGTAGGACAGCGGGATCGCGAGATCCCAGCCCGCGCCGAACTCGTAGAAGACCGCGTCCCCGGCCGGGCGCCCGAACGCCTCCAGGTGCTGGCGAGCCCTCGCGAGCTTGCGCTTCACGACCGGCTCGCCGCCGGGGAGGCTCCGCGCGACGTGCCGCTGGAAGAGGTAGTTCAGCCGCTCGCCCTGGGGCAGGGCCCCGAGGCCGCGCTGCATCGCCGCTTTTGCCATCCATCGCATCTGCGATAAGCGAGTCTAATGCCTGCGATTACGATACGATCCGAACCGATGGCGGAGCGCCTCTCAGTCGACGTGCTCGTGGTCGGAAGCGGGGCCTCGGGCCTCGCCGCTGCCGTGACCGCCGACCAGGCCGGCGCTAGCGTCGCCCTCGTCACCAAGGGCGCGCTCCAGTCGTGCAACTCGGCCAAGGCCCAGGGCGGGATCCAGGCCGCGTTCGGCGAGGACGACTCGCCGGAGCAGCACGCCGAAGACGTCTGGCAGAGCTCCCACGAGACCGCGAACCGCGAGCTCGTAGAGGTGCTGACGAGCGAGGCGCCTGCGGCGATCCGCTGGCTCGAGGAGCGGGGCGTCGAGTTCACGCGCGAGAACGGCGGCTACCGGCTCGCACGCTGCGGCGGCGCGTCCCGCAAGCGTTTGCTCCAGGTGGGCGACCGCACGGGTCACGCGATCACGACCGCGCTCCGCGAGGCGTACCTCGCCTCGAACGGCGAGGCGCTCCCGAACTGCCCGCTCGCCTCGCTCGAGCCGGCCGAGAACGGCTGGCTCGCGACGTGCGTCCGCAAGAACGGGGAAGAGATCATGATCGAGGCCGGCGCGGTGGTGCTCGCTGCCGGCGGCCGCTGCTACCGGGAGGCCGAGGAGCGCGGCGAACTCTCCACGAACCACCCCGGCGCGACGGGCGAGGTGACACAGATCGCGCTCGACCTCGGCGCGGAGAGCCGCGATCTCGACGCGCTCCAGTACCACCCGAACGGCGGCGCGTGGCCTCCGACGATGCAGGGCTACTCGATTCCCGAGACCACGCGCGCGTACGGCGCGACGCTGCTGAACGGCGACGGCGAGGAGTTCACCGACCCCCTCGGCCCGCGCGACGCCGTCTCGCAGGCCATCTTCGAGGAGGTTTCCGCCGGCCGCGGGGTCGAGACTCCGGACGGCCGGCCCGCGGTGCTGCTCGACACGACGCGCATCTCCGAGCACGACGCCGACATCTCGCTTCCGTACATGCTGCGTCGCTACCGCTCCGGCGGGATCGACCCGTTGACGCAGCCGATCCTCACCTACCCCGTGCTCCACTACCAGAACGGCGGCCTGGTGATCGACGAGCGCTCCGAGACGACGATCGAGGGGCTGTTCGCGTGCGGCGAGATCGCGGGCGGCACGCACGGGCGGAACCGGATGATGGGTAACTCTCTCCTTGAGTGCACCGTTTTCGGCCGCCGGGCGGGCGCGGCTGCAGCAGAAAGGGCTGCATGAGCGTCGTAGCAACGGATCTGAGGCAGGCCGTCGAGGATGCCGCCGCGCACCTTTACGTCTGGGCGCTGAAGGACATCCCGCAGGACTTGCGCGACGCGCTCGCCGAGGCGAAGGACCGCGAGACCTCGACCCCGGGCAAGCGCGTGCTCGAGACGATCGTCAAGAACGTGGCGATCGCCGACGACCGGCAGAACCTCGTCTGCCAGGACACGGGAATTGCGGTCTACACGTGCCGTGTGGGCGAGGACTTTCCGCTCCACCCGGCCCGGATCTACGAGGCGCTCAAGGCCGGCACCGAACGCGCGACCCTCGAGCACCCGCTGCGCTCGAACGCCGTCCACACGCTCACGCGCGAGAACACCGGCCCGAACACCGGCTACCGGCTTCCGATCGTCCACTGGGAGTTCGTGCCGGAGTGGGACGGCCTCGACGTCAAGTGCGTCCCCAAGGGCTCGGGCTCCGAGAACATGAGCTTCCTGAAGATGTGCGTCCCCGCCGACGGCGTGAACGGCATCAAGAAGTTCGTGCTGGAGTCGATCGTCGAATCCGGTGGCAAGCCGTGCCCGCCGGGGATCGTCGGCGTCGGGATCGGCGGCTCCGCGGACTACGCGATGTACCTCGCCAAGGAGGCGATTGCCCGGCCAATCGGCACGCGCAACGCCGATCCGCACGTCGCCAAGCTCGAAGAGGAGCTGTTCGAGCTCCTCAACGAGACCGGGATCGGGCCGATGGGGCTCGGCGGAGACGTCACCGTCCTGCAATGCCATATCGAGCACGCCGACACGCACATGACGCTGAACCCGGTGGCTGTCAACTACCAGTGCTGGGCCGCCCGCCGCGCGACCGCCCACGTCGCGGCGGACGGATCGATCGACTACGACCGGGAGGCTTGATGACGACCCACGAAGTCACCTTCCCGATCACCGACGAGGCCGAGATCCTGAAGCTCCGCGCCGGCGACGAGGTCGTCGTCCAGGGGCACATCATCGGGATCCGCGACCGGACGCAGATCCGGATCTTCGACGAGGGCCAGGAGCCGCCGATGGAACTGCGCGGCGCGTTCCTGCTCCACACCGCGCCCGGCGTGAAGAAGGTCGGTGACAAATACGAGCCGGTGTGCATCGGCACGACCACGAGCGCGCGGATGGTCCGCTTCACAGAGCCGCTCGGCGCGCAGTACGGCGTGCGAGCCATCTGCGGCAAGGGCGGCTTCCCGGACGAGGCGATCGAGCCCATGCAGAAGCACGGGATGGTCTACTTCGCGATCGTCGGCGGCGCGGCCGCGCTCGAGACGACCCAGATCGAGGAGATCGAGGAGGTCGCGTGGGAGGAGCTCATGCCCGAGTGCCTCTGGAAGTTCCGGGTCAAGGACTTCGGCCCGCTCACGGTCGGCATCGACGCCCACGGCAACTCGCTCTACCACGACGTGCAGGCCGCAGCCCACAAGAAGCTGGAGGAGCTCTATGCCAAGCTTTGACGGATTCCTCGACCTCCCCCCGCGCCCGGGCAAGCCGCGCGCCGAGGGGCTCACGCACGTCATCGACAAGGGGATGAACCTGCGCGAGATCGAGGGCCTCTTCGACACCGCCGGGCAGTACGTCGACATCGTCAAGCTCGGCTGGGGCACGTCGTACGTCACCAACAACCTCGAGAAGAAGATCGCGCTCTACCGGTCGTTCGAGACCCCGGTCGTCTGCGGCGGGACGCTGTTCGAGGCGGTCTACGCGCGCGGCAAGGTGGACGAGTTCAAGCGCTGGCTGATCGAGCAGCGCTTCTCGCATGTCGAGATCTCGGACGGGACCCTCGACATCCCGCGCGAGCGCAAGGTCGAGCTGATCGAAGAGTTCGCGCAGGACTTCACCGTCATGTCCGAGGTCGGCTCGAAGGACGCGGAGGTCGTCTACGCGCCGTACCAGTGGGTCGAGTGGATCAAGGAGGAGCTCGAAGCCGGGGCCTGGAAGGTGATCACGGAGGGCCGCGAGGGCGGTACGGCCGGGATCTACCGGCCGACCGGCGAGATGCGGACCGGCCTCGTCGACGAGATCGTCCACGAGGTGGCCGTCGAGGACCTGCTCTTCGAGGCGCCGACGAAGAGCTCGCAGGCGTGGTTCGTGAAGCAGTTCGGACCGAACGTGAACCTCGGGAACATCCCGCCCGACGAGGTCATCCCGCTCGAGACGCTCAGGCTCGGGCTGCGCGGCGACACGCTGAAGGAGGTCTTGCTCGATGGCGAGCGCACCACCGCTCCCTGAGCTCGACTTCGAGGCCATGTCCGCGGAGAACATTCTCCGTTGGGCGTACGCCGAGTTCGGCGACCGCCTCTGCCTCACGTGCTCGTGGCAGAAGCAGTCGTCGGTGCTCGTGCACATGGTCGCCGAGCTCGGGCTCGACATCCCGGTGATCGAGCTCGACACGCACCTCTTCTTCCGCGAGAGCTACGAGACGCGCGACCGGTTGATCGAGCGCTACGGCCTGCGACTGCTGCCGCCTCCGCCGCTGATCACCGTCGCCGAGCAGCACCGGCAGGAAGGGCCGAACCTCTGGGAGACCGACCCCGACCGCTGCTGCCACGTCCGCAAGGTCGAGCCGCTGC
This sequence comes from Gaiellaceae bacterium, assembly GCA_036518855.1. Classification (GTDB taxonomy): domain Bacteria; phylum Actinomycetota; class Thermoleophilia; order Gaiellales; family Gaiellaceae; genus AC-32. The sequence goes on from DATDMJ010000077.1 coordinate 15,454, forward strand.
TGAAGGCGCTCGAGCCGTACGAGTCGTGGATCTCCGGGATCCGCCGCGACCAGTCGCCGAGCCGCGCCACCACGCCGAAGCTGCAGTGGTCGGAGCGCTACGACGTCTGGAAGGTGCACCCGCTCGCGGACTGGGACGAGAAGCGCGTCTGGGCATTCATCCGAATCAACGAGATCCCGTACAACTCGCTCCACGACGTCGGCTTCCGGTCGATCGGCTGCATCCCGTGCACGAGGCCGATCTCGCCGGACGAGGAGGAGCGCGCCGGCCGCTGGGCCGGTTCCGACAAGCTGGAATGCGGCATTCATCTGGACACCCCCGTAGGAGGACAATGACCGATCACATCTACGCCGCCGACCATCCGGAGACGACGCACGTCCGGCCCGGCGGCTTCACGCTCTGGTTCACCGGGCTCTCCGGGGCCGGCAAGACCACGATCGCGCACCTCGTCGGGCCCGAGCTCGATCGCCGCGGCCTCGTCGTCGAGTACCTCGACGGCGACAACGTGCGCATGCACCTCTCGAAGGGCCTCGGCTTCTCGAAGGAGGACCGCGACACGCACATCGAGCGCGTCGGCTGGGTCGCCTCGCGCCTGACCCGTCAGGGCGGCGCCGTGATCACGGCCGCCATCTCGCCGTACGAGGAGACGCGCCGCCAGGCGCGCGCGTGGGTCGAGCCGGTCGGGACGTTCGTCGAGGTCTACGTCAAGGCGTCGGTCGAGGAATGCGCCCGCCGCGACGTGAAGGGGCTCTACGAGAAGGCGTTCAAGGGCGAGATCAAGGAGTTCACGGGGGTGAGCGACCCCTACGAGGAGCCGGTCGACCCGGAGCTCGTGGTCGACACCGAGGAGCTCAGCGCGGAGGAGAGCGCGGTGCGCGTCGTGGCGAGGCTCGAGGAGCTCGGGCTCGTCCCCGCCGAGGTGGCCGCATGACGGTCGTCGAGACGCAGACGGTGATCGCCCCGCACGGCGGGAAGCTCGTCGACCGCACCGGGCCGCGCCCGGACGGCGTCGAGCGGCTCGAGCAGGTTCCGCTCACCTCGCGGGAGCTGTCGGACCTGGACATGCTCGCGAGCGGCGCGCTCTCGCCGCTCGAGGGGTTCATGAGCAGGCACGACTACGAGCGCGTCGTCGAGGAGATGCGCCTGGAGCGCGGCTTGCCCTGGGCGCTGCCGGTGTGCCTCGCCGTCGAGCGCGAGCCGCAGGGCGACGAGGTCGCGCTCACGGACGAGACCGGCCGCGCGCTGGCCGTGCTCGAGGTCGACGAGGTCTTCGAGTACGACAAGGAGCGCGAGGCCGAGCGCTGCTTCCGCACCACCGACTCGGCGCACCCCGGGGTCGCGCGGCTGTACGACCAGAAGCCGCTCTACCTGAGCGGCCGAGTGACCGTCTTCGAGCGGCTCGACCCGCCCTTCCCGGAGCTCGCGCTCGATCCGCTGGACACGCGGCGGGCCTTCGACGAGCGTGGCTGGCGGCGCGTGGTCGGCTTCCAGACGCGGAACCCCATCCACCGGGCGCACGAGTACCTGACCAAGGGCGCGCTCGAGACCGTGGACGGGCTGATGATCCACCCGCTGGTCGGCGACACGAAGTCGGACGACGTCCCGGCCGCGACGCGCGTGGAGTGCTACCGCGTGCTCGTCGACAACTACTACCCCGCCGACCGCGTACTCGTGGCCGCGTTTCCCGCGGCGATGCGGTACGCGGGGCCGCGCGAGGCGATCTGGCACGCGATCTGCCGCAAGAACTACGGCTGCTCGCACTTCATCGTCGGCCGCGACCACGCGGGCGTCGGCGACTACTACGGCACCTACGACGCGCAGCGGATCTTCGACGAGTTCGCGCCGCACGAGCTGGAGATCGAGCCGATGTTCTTCGAGCACGCGTTCTTCTGCCGCGTCTGCGGGCAGATGGCGACGCCGAAGACGTGCCCGCACGGCGGCGACGACCACGTCTTCCTCTCGGGGACGAAGGTGCGCGAGCTGCTGGCCGCGGGCGAGCTGCCCCCCGCGGAGTTCTCGCGTCCGGAGGTGGCTGAAGTCCTGATCTCGGCGTACCGCTCCTGAGCCGGTCGTGGCCGAGGACGTCCGCGACGCCACCCGCCGCACACGCCTCGCCAGCGAGCGCACCTACCTCGCCTGGTGGCGAACCGGGCTCACGGCGTTCGCGGTGAGCTTCGGCGCGGGCAAGATCGTCCCGGAGCTGGCGGGCGGGGCGACCTGGCCGTACGCGGCGATCGGAGCCGCCTTCGGTCTCGTCGGGCTCGGTTTCATCGGGTACGGCTACGTCAGGCAGAAAGAGGTCGAGGCGGCGCTCGCGCGCGGCGAGTACGCGCCGTTCGACGACCGCGTGGCCCTCGTGTTCTCTGCGTGCGGCCTGCTCCTGGGGCTCGCGACGATCATCCTCGTCGTGGTGGGCGCGTGACCTGGCAGTTCACGCTCGCCGGTTTCTTGATCGGCTCGCTGGTCGGGGTCACCGGCATGGGCGGCGGTTCGCTGCTGACGCCGATCCTGGTGATCTTCTTCGGCTTCAAGCCGACGCTCGCGGTCGGGACGGACATCCTCCACGGCGCGATCTTCAAGAGCTTCGGCGCGGTCCGGCACCGGCGGCTCGGCACCGTGCACGCGCGGCTGACCTTCTGGATGTTCCTCGGCTCCGGCCCCATGTCGCTGCTGGGGGTGGTCACGGCGACCTGGCTCGAGAACCACTACGGCGGCGCGCAGTCGATCGAGTCCTACGCCATCGGGGTCGCGCTGATCATCGGCGGGATCGGGCTCGTGGCGAAGACGTTCATCAAGCGGGGAGTGCAGCCCAGCGACGCGCCGTTCCTGCTGCAGCGCCGCGACCGGATCATCGCGTTCGCCCTCGGAGCCGTCTGCGGCTTCGTCGTCGGCCTGACCTCGGTCGGGAGCGGCACGTTCTTCGGGCTCGTGATGGTGCTCGTGTTCCCGCTGACGCTTCCGAAGATCGTCGGGACGGACATCTTCCACGCGGCCGCACTGCTCTGGGTCGCCGGCTTCGGCCATCTCGTCGCGGGCAACGTCGACCTGCGGACGATGGCCTGGCTGCTGACCGGCTCCATCCCGGGGATCCTCCTGACGAGCAGGCTGACGCTGAAGATCCCCGAACGCGGGCTGCGCCTCGGGCTCGCTTCGGTGCTGATGCTGAGCGGCGTCAAGCTGATCGACTTCGCCGGCGCCGACTATGTGATCGCCGCCGGTGCTGTGGCGGCAGCTCTCGGCATCGCGGCCTGGGCCTTCGTTTCGCGACTGGGCCGCAGGCCGCGGCCCGAGACGGTTTCCTAGGAGCCCCGGCTCCTCTTCTCTCCCGGAGGCGGCGCTTGCGACGGCGTCCATCTGAAATGACCGGTCGAACCGCAGGCGGGATGCGCAACCGATCTAGGATGCCCCGGCGATGCGGCTGGTCTGGGTCAGCTTCGATGTGATGGGCCGCGACTGTCTGGCCGCGGCCGCCGAGGCCGGCGCCGACGTCGTGGGCGTGGTCACGCTGCCCGGGCCGGTCGACCCGGACCGCTCGGGGCAGTGCTCGTTCGAGGGGATCGCGGGACGGCTGGGCGCGCGCCTGATCGAGACCGCCGACGTCAACTCGCCGGACACGATCGCCGCGATCCGGGAGGTCGATCCCGACCTGATCTTCGTCGTCGGCTGGTCGCAGCTCGTGCTGGACGAGTTCATCGGCCTGCCGCAGCACGGCGTCTTCGGGATGCACCCGACGCTCCTCCCGCGTCACCGCGGCCGCGCGGCGATCCCGTGGGCGATCCTCAGCGGGCTCGCGAAGACCGGCGTGACGCTCTTCGAGATCGCAGACGGCACCGCGGACTCCGGGGCGATCGTCGGGCAGGTCGAAGTGCCGATCGAGCCCGACGAGACGGCGACGACGCTGTACGAGAAGGTCACCGCCGCGCACCTCGACCTCGTGCGCGAGTTCGTGCCGAGGCTGCTCGACGGCACGGCCGAGCGCGAAGCCCAGGACACGCGGCGCGCGAGCTCCTGGCCGAAGCGCACCCCGGCCGACGGGATCATCGACTGGGAGACGCGCGCGCCGTACCTTCACGACTGGGTGCGTGCGCAGACGCGCCCCTACCCGGGGGCGTTCACGTACCTCGGCGAGGACAAGCTCGTCGTCTGGCGGGCGCGTCCGGTCGAGCTGGACGAGGCGGCGCCTGCTGGGACGGTGGTCGCGGTCGACGGCGGCCCGGTCGTCGCCTGCGGCGAGGGCGGCCTCGTGCTCGAGGAACTCGAAGGCGTCGACGACGTGCCCGTGGGGGCAAGGCTCGGATGAGAGTTCTGGTCTTCGCGGCGCACCCCGACGACGAGGTGCTCGGCATGGGCGGCACGCTCTGCCTCCACGCGGTCGAGCAGGGCGACGAGGTGCGGGTCGTCTGTGTGACCGACGGCAGCTCGACGCAGTACCCAGGTGACACGGAGGTGCGCGAGCGTAAGAATCAGGAGGCCCGGGCGGCGGCGGAGGTTCTCGGCGTGACGGACTACGTCCACCTCGACCTGCCCGACATGCGTCTCGACACCCTCGCCCACGTAGAGCTGAACGCGGTCGTCGAGGGACACTTCCGCGACACCGCCCCGGAGGTCGTCTACACGCCGCACCCCGACGTGAACCTGGACCACCGAGCGCTGTTCGACTCGGTCGCCGTGGCGGCGCGGCCCACGCCCGGGCAGTCCGTGCGCCGGCTCCTCACCTACGCTCCGACCTCGTCGACCGAGTGGACCGCCCCGGCGACGAACTGGTTCGTGCCGAACTGGTTCGTGGACATCACGGCGACGTTCGACCGGAAGCTCGAGGCGTTCGCCCGTTTCGAGACGGAGCGGCGCGACTACCCCCACCCGCGCAACGACCGCGCGCTCCGGGCGCACGCCGAGTTCTACGGGGCCAGCGTCGGCTGTGTGTTCGCGGAGCCATTCGTCCTCGTGCGCAACATCGAACATGCCTAGGCATCGACTGGTCATTTCAGACGGATGCGCGGCAAAGCCGCGCATCCTGATGCTCGGCATCGGAAGCGATGCCGAAGTCCGCAATGTCTCCTGAGTCGCGCCGCGCCCAGATAGCGGCCGGGATCGTCGTCGCCGCGCTGCTCGGCGGATCGGCCGCCGCCTTCGCGTACACCGAGCACGTGAAGCTCGAGCGAAGCCCGGTCTTCGCGACGCGCGTCGGCAAGCACCTCGGGCCGAATTGCCGCTGCCAGTACCGAAAGATCCCGATCCAGTTCACGCTGCGCAAGCCCGACCGGCTCACGGTGGTGGTCGTCGACTCCGACGGCAATGTGGTGCGGACGCTGCTCTCGCGGACCGCGGTTCGAGCCGGCAGGCAGCGCTTCGGCTGGGACGGGCGGAACGATGCGGGCCAGGTGGTGCCGGAAGGGACGTACAAGCCGCGGCTCCACCTCGCGAGGGAGCACCGGACGATCGTGATGCCGAACCCGATCAAGGTCGACACGACCGCGCCGACGATCTCGCTCGTCGCGCTCGTGCCTCGCGTCTTCTCGCCCGGAAAGGGCTTCCGGAAGAACCGTGTCGTCGTGCACTGGCGCGCGAGCGAGCCCGTCCAGGCCCTGCTCTATGCCAACGGCAAGCTGCGCGTGCACCGGCGGCCCTTCGTCGACAAGGGCTTCTTCCACTGGCTCGGGACCGGGCTGCCGGCCGGGCAGTACCACCTCGTGCTGCGTGCGGTCGATCGCACCGGAAACGTCTCGGCCGGAGTCCCGCTCGGCGTCGTGCACATCCGCTTCGTCGAGGTGCGGCCGCACGTCGTGCTGGCGAAGGCCGGGACGAAGGTCGGCTTCCGCGTCATCGCGGACGCCAGGAGGATCCACTGGCGCTTCGGCAACCGGCGAGGGACGACCGGTGCCGGGATCCTCCTGTTGCGCGTTGCGAAGCCGGGCCGCTACCGGCTCGTCGTCAGCGTGGACGGCCACAGCGCGCAGGCCCTCGCGATCGTGAGCCCGCGCGGATGACCGCCGAGCTCGCACGGGCCGCCGGGCCGGTCGGAGTCGCGGGGCTGGCGGCGCTCTTCCTCGCTCCGGCGCGAACCCACCGCCTCGCCGGTCTCGCGGCCTGGGGGCTCGCTGCCCTCGTTCTCGCCGTCTACCTCGCGCCGAAGGGCCACCACGCCGTGCTGGCCGGGGCCGCGGTCCTCGGCGTCGTGCTCGCGGCCGCCGGCGCCGCGCTGTTCCTCCGCTGGCGCTGGCTGGTTGCCCTGGCCGCGCTCGCCTGCGTCCCCGCGCGGATCCCGGTGACGGTCGGCTCGACGCAGGCGAACCTGCTCATCCCGCTCTACGCCGTGGTCGCCGCCGCCGCGTTCGTCCTCGCCTGGGAGCTCGTCAAGGGCGACACGCGCGCACGTGAGCTCGGTCCGGTGGCGCTCCCGCTGGCCGCGTTCGTGGGCTGGACCGGGCTTTCCCTTGTCTGGACGCGGGATCTCCGCCAGGGCGCGATCGAGCTGCTCGCCTTCTACCTGCCGTTCGGCCTGCTCGCGATCGCACTCGCCCGGCTCGACTGGCGCCGCCGCTGGGTGCTCGCACTTCTCGGCGAGCTCGTGCTGATGGGGCTGATCTTCGCGGTCGTCGGCATCGAGCAATGGGCGACCCGTGACATCTTCTGGAACCCGAAGGTGCTCGTCGGAAACACGTACGCGCCCTTCTTCCGCGTCAACTCGCTCTTCTGGGACCCGTCGATCTACGGGCGCTTCCTGGTCGTCGCGATGCTGGCGTCGCTCGTGGTCGCGCTCTGGACGCGGTCGCTCCGGACCGTGCTCGCGGCGGCCGCTGCGATCGCCGTGATGGGAGTCGGCCTGCTCTTCTCGTTCTCGCAGTCGAGCTTCGTCTCGCTGGCCGTCGGCACCCTGATCGCGGCGGGATTCGCGTGGCGCCGCCGCGCCTGGCTGCTGGTCGCGCTGGCGGCGGGAGTCTTCGTGCTCGCGGTCGTGGGCTCGCCGAACGTCCGCCACGCGATCGTGCACGGCGGCAAGCTGAACCGCGTCACCAGCGGCCGCTCGAAGCTCGTGTCGAACGGGCTCAAGCTCGCGGTCCACCACCCGGTGATCGGAGTCGGCATCGGCGGCTTCAAGCACGCCTACGCCAAGCAGCAACACCTCCGCAGCAAGGAGCCGAAGGCCGCTGCCTCGCACGACACGCCCATCACCGTCGCGGCGGAGACCGGCGTGCTCGGGCTCGCGCTCTTCGTCTGGCTCTTCGTGGCGGGCCTGCTGCTCGCGTTCCGGCGCGTCGCCGCCGACATGCGCGGAGAGGCCGCCCTCGTCTTCGGCCTGGTGCTCGCCTCGATCGGCGTGCACAGCCTCTTCTACAACGCGTTCTTCGAGGACCCGATGGTCTGGGGCGCGCTCGGCCTGGCCGCCTTAACGAGCCGGAAGCACAAGCCCGCGCAGCCGCCGCAGCTCGACCGGCAGGAAGAACCTGAGCGCCAGCAGGACCAGCGGGTAGACGGCCACAAGCCCCAGGGCGCCGCCGAGCGGGACATGGAGCGCCTTCCCGAGCACGGTTAGTCCGACCGCGGCGCCGACCACGAGCGCGATCCGCCGCCACTGGTAGGGCACCGGGAACACCTGCTGGGCGCGCACGGTCATGCCGAGGAACATGACCACGTAGGCGACGAGGGTCGCGGTCGCGGCGCCCATCATCCCGTAGGGCGGGATGAGGATGAGGTTGAGGCCGACGTTGATCGCCGCGGCGACTCCCGTCACGACCCAGTTGAACTGCGTCTTCTTGGCGCGGCCGATCCCGATCGACATCACGTTGAAGGCGATGAACGCGGTCGCGCCGAAGGCCAGGATCGGGACCACGCGTGCGCCCGGGTAGAAGACCGGCCGTGTCAGCACGTGCACGATCCACGGCGCCAGCAGCGCGAGGGCGAGCGACATCCAGCAGGAGACGAAGAGCACGTAGGTCAAGACGAAGCCGTAGGTCCGCTTCGCCTCCTGGTCGTTCTTGATCGAGTAGGCGAAGGCCGGCCACGCGGTCCGGAGCGCGAGGAGCAGGATCAGCATCGTGGTCGTCACGCGCGCGCCGACGGAGTAGAGGCCGACCTCCGCCGCGTCCTTGAGCCGCAGCAGCAGGAACCGGTCGGCAAGGTCGACCACCCAGAGCGCGAGACCCGACGGAACGAGCGGCAGGCCGAACTGCTGCATCTTGCGGAAGAGCGGACGGTCGAACTCGAGCCCGAGCTGGTAGCGCCGGTAGGCGAGTAGCACCGCGTAGACGACGAGTGTTCCGGTGAAGTTCCCGACGATCACGCCGACGGCGCCCTGGTGCCAGACGGCGACGAGCAGGATCGTCGCGCCGACCGTGATCACCACGTTCGCGAGCGTTGCCGCCACGAACTGGACAGAGCGCTCCTCGACGCGGAAGAGCGAGGTCAGCTGCTCGTAGTTCATCTGGGCCCAGACGAGGACGAAGGCGGCGCGCACCAGGCTCGTCCGCGAATGGGTCGAGAAGAGGAACTCGGAGATCTCGGGCGCCAGCAGGCAGCCGACGACCAGGCCCGTCGTCGCCGCGCCCATCGTGTACCAGAACGAGGTGCGGACGACTCTCGTCCTGCCGGCGTCGTCCTCGGCGTCGAAGTAGTAGCGGAAGAAGGCCATCGAGATTCCGGCCCGGAGGACGATCACGAGCACGACCGACAGGGCGATCAGCGTGTCGACGGCGCCGAGGTCGCCCGGATGCAGGTAGTGCGTGATCAGCGGCAGGAGGAAGACGCCGATCAGGCGCGCGACGACGGCGCCCACCCCGTAGATGGCCGAGTGCTTGCCGAGCCGCCAGAGCTGGTGCGCGAGCATCGCCTCTAGTTTTGCCTAGACTCCGGCGACGTGGCGCTGAGCGGGAAAAAGGTGTTCATGACGGGCGGGGCGGGGTTCATCGGCACCTCCTTGGCGCGGCGGCTCGCCGACGACAACGAGATCGTGATCCTCGACAACCTGCACCGCGACTCGCTGACCGGCACCGACCTCGCGGAGCACCCGAACCTGCGCTTCGTCCAGGGCGACGTGCTCGACCTTTCGCTCGTCCGCGAGCTCCCCGACGACGCGACGCACGTCGTGCACATGGCCGCGATCGCCGGGGTCGACAAGGTGCTCGAGAGCCGCGTGCGCACGATGCGGGTCAACCTGATCGGAACGTACAACGTGCTCGAGGCGGCGGCGCAGGCCGGCGGGATCGAGCGGCTGGTCGACTTCTCGACCAGCGAGGTCTTCGGCACGCACGCGTACAAGGTCGAGGAGACGCACGTGACGACACAGGGCTCGGTCGGCGAGGCGCGCTGGACCTACGCGGTCTCGAAGCTCGCCGGCGAGTACCTGGCGCACTCGTACTACGACGAGTTCGAGCTGCCGGCGGTCTCGGTGAGGCCGTTCAACGTCTACGGGCCCGGCCAGGTCGGCAGCGGCGCGATCCATCACTTCACGGTGCGGGCGCTCGCCGGTGATGAGCTCGTGATCCACGGCGACGGCTCGCAGATCCGCGCCTGGTGCTTCGTGGACGACATCGTCGAGGCGCTGCTCGCGATCCTCGAGCGCGAGGAGGCGGTGGGGGAGGTCTTCAACATCGGGAACCCGCGCTCGGTCGTGACCGTGTTCGACCTGGCCTCGCGGATCCGGAGGCTGGCGGGGTCGGAGTCGGAGATCGTCTTCAAGCCGCTCCACTACACGGACGTCGAGATGCGGATCCCGAACGTCGACAAGGCGCGCAAGCTGCTCGGCTGGGAGCCGCGGATCGATCTGGACGAGGGCCTCGCGCGCACCATCGGCTGGTACCGAGAGCGGCGCCCCGTCCAGAGCCTGGCGCCAACCACGTGAAATTCCTCGTGCTCGCGGCGGCGCTTGCCGTCGCGGCGGTTCCGGGCGCGGCGGCGCGGTCGACGTCCGCGCCGCGATTCGTTGCGGGCCCGGCAGTGATCAGCCCGAACGGCAACGGGGTCAACGACGCGCTGCGCGTTCGCACGAGGCCCGGGACCGAGTTACGCGTGTACGTCTGGGGCGGCCGGCTGCACGGCTGGCGCCAAATCGCGTCCGGCGCCACGATCGACTGGTCAGCCCTCCGGGACGGCAGCTACCAAGTAACAAGCTGTTACAAGGATCGGGGTGAACGGCTGCCCGCGGTGATCCCGCCGCGGCTGCAGCGGCCCGGGGCGGCGGAGGCGACGGTGTCCAACCCGCCCTGGCACTGGTCCGGCTGCGCGAAGCCGCGCGTCGTGCGGGTGGAGCGGCTCGCTGCCTACGTCGACTCGACGAAGAGCTACCTTCCGGGCGCCCGCCCGCCGCTCGTCGTCTCCGCCGATCGCGGGCAGGCGACGGTGAAGCTCACGCAGGACTGCTCGGGCCGATTCCACCCCGGCAAGGCGCTCCCGAGCGGGCTCTCGAGTGGCCTCTACCACTACGACGTCGCGGATCCCTGGGGCGACCGGTTCCGCGCACCGGTCGTCGTCCGCAACCCGACCTTCCCGCTCGGCCACCCGCCGCCGCACACCGCGCTCCTCGTGTGGCCGTACCTGACCTGGCGCGCATACAGCGCGTACGACGCCGACCTGAACGGCATCCCGGACAGCTGGTACCAGTGGTGGCGCCAGCGGCGGGTCTCGCTGGTCGGGACGCTGCTCACAGGGGGGCAGGAGGACGACTTCAAGGCGACGGTGCCGTTCTCGCGCTGGCTCTGCTCGCGCAGGCCGCGGGTCGAGAGCATCACGGACGTCGAGCTCCGCCACGTGCCGCTCTCGACGCTGCGACGGTACACGGCGATCGTCTTCCCCGGCCACAGCGAGTACTACGAGCCGGCGACCTACGATCTCTTGAAGCGCTACCGCGACGGCGGTGGGCACCTCGTCTACCTGCAGGCGAACCCGTTCTACCGCCAGGTGCGGCTCGACCGGGCGCACAACGCGGTCGTCATGACCGACTTCGACGCGCGGGAGGGCCGTTCGGACTTCGCGCTCGCGGGGGTCGGCTACGACGGCTGCTGCTTCCCGCGCTCGCGGGCCAGGCCCTACGTGGCGGCGGCCGGCGCCGACTTCCGGCGGGTGGCGTGGCTCTTCCGAGGGACCGGCATCGGCCCGGGGCAGAGCTTCGGCTACGCAGGGTCGGAGAGCGACCGGATCGACCCGGAGCTGACTCCCCGCGACCACGTCGTCGCGGCACGCGCGATCGTGGCCGGAAAGCGCGGCGTCATCAACGCGGCGCTCGTCTGGTCGCACGCGGGCCGGGGGCAGGTGCTCGCGACCGGCAACTACGACTTCCTGCGGATGCGCAGGTCTCTCACGTGGACGCTGCTCGACAACGTCTGGCGCAAGCTGGTCGGCTAGCGGCCTGCGCCGCGGTTGTCGCGCTGCTGGCCGGCTGCGGCTCGTCCTCCGCGCCGAGGGGCGGCCAGACGCTCCGGCTCGCGCTGCCGCTGCTCCCGAGGACGCTCGATCCCGCAAAGGCCGCGGACCTGCCGTCGATGAACGTGGCGCACGAGCTCTACGCAGGGCTGACGCGGTTCACGCCTGACGGCGTCGCCCCCGACCTGGCGAAATCGTGGACCGTCACCCAGGGAGGCCGGGTCTGGATCTTCCGGCTGCGCCACGACCTCCACTGGAGCGACGACCGGCCGATCACCGCGGACGCCTTTCGGCGCTCGTGGCTCCGTGCGCTCAGGCTCGGCGGCGATGCGCCGCTGGCCGGCCCCGACCTGGGGATCGTGCGCGGCGCGCGGAGCTACCTCGCGGGGAACGGGGGCGACATGGACGTCGAGGCGGTCGATCCGTACACGCTGCGCGTGAGGCTGCAGCACCCGGTGCCGTGGTTCGACGAGCTCGTCGCCTACCCGATCGCTGCGCCGGTTCCGCCCAACGGCGTTGCGTTCAGCGGCCCCTTCCGCATCGCCGTCCGGCACCCCGGGCGGATCGTGCTCGAGCGCAACTTCAACTACTGGAACGCGCCCGCGGTGAAGCCCAGCCGGCTCGTGCTCACAACCTCGGCGCAGGGCGCAGACGCGGTCCTCCCGCGCGGGCTCTCGCCTCCCGGACTCCCCTGGATCGACACTGCGGGGCCGACGCCGAAGGGCTCGATCGAGGTCCCGACACTGACGACCGGGCTGCTCTGGTTCGTCACGCGCGGGACGCCGCTCGCCGAACGCCAGGCGCGCCTGTACGCAGCATGGGCTCTGACGCACCTCAACCTCGGCTCCACGCCGGCTTCGCTGATCCCGCCCGCAACGCCCGGCGCCGGGTACGTCAACTCGCACCGCCCCGTGCAGCTCGAGTCGTCGCCCGTGCCGCTGCGGTTGAACGTGTTCTGGGCCCGCGAGGATCTCGGCGGCTCGCGCGTCGCCGAGCAACTGCGCCGGAGCGCGGCTCAGCTCGCGAGGGCGGAGATCCGGCTTCGGTTCCACCCAGTCGCCACGCGGAGCGAGCTGCTCGCGCTGGCCGGGCCGCCCGCACGCCCCGGTGCGGACATCGTCCTGCTCGGCTGGAGCTCGAAGGTCTTCGACGCCTACAACACCCTCGACCTCTTTCCCTGCGGGAGCGCGTTCAACATCGCCCGCTGGTGCGACCCGGCGTACGACGCGCAGATGCGGCAGGCGGTGCGCACGCTCGACGACCAGGCGCGCTGGCGGATCGAGCGCCAGCTCGTCGAGCGGCTCCACGACGCCGTCCCGGCGATCCCGGTCTACAACGGGTCCGATTACTTCTCGCTTCGGCCAGGGGTGCACGGCTTCTCGTGGTCGCCCGTGGGGCTCTACGAGCTCATGGGCATGACGCGCTCGTAGATCGCGAGCACCTGCCGCGCGACGGCGGTGTGCGCGTGCACGCGTTCGGCGTACTCGCGGCTGCGCCGTCCGAGCTCCGACAGCGAGTCGCGCGTCTCGACCAGACCCTCGAGGACGTCCTCGAGGTTGCGCTCGCTCGCGCGCACGAGGGGCAGCTCGAGCCCGAACGCCTCCTCCGTCTCGGAGGCGGCCTCCTCGTCGAGGTGGACGACGACCGGCTTCGCGAGCGCCATCGACTCGATCGCGAGCATCCCGTACCAGCCGATCCGCAGCTGGTCGATCACGACGTCGGCCCGTGCGTAGCGAAGGCGCGCCTCGCGGTTCGGCACGCCCTCGATCAGGTCGAGCTCGATCGGGACGCCTCGCTTCGTCAGCGACTCGATCGCGGCGAGCACGGCGTCCGTGCCCTTGACCGCGCGCTTGCTCGGTGCGTGCGCGACGCGCAGCACGTCTCCTGGCTCGCTCGGCGCGGGCTGCCAGTCGTCGAGGACGAGCGCGGGCGGGACGACGTCGTACTCCGGCCACGGGCCGCGTGGGGCGAGACGTCTCGTCAGGAAGCTCCCGACGATCACGGCGCCGGCCGAGCGCAGGTAGCGGACGTCCGAGGCGGGTCGGCCGCGCAGGTCGGAACCCCAGGACTGGAAGACGATTCCCTTGTGCAGCGCGCGCAGCGCCGGCAGGTTCGCGCGTCGCGGGAGCAAGGTCAGGCCCGCGTGGAAGTGGAAGACGTCGAAGCGGGGCACCGCCCACGCGAAGGCGCGCAGCTGCTTCGGCAGGTTGAGCGGGATGCTCGTCCTGCGGCTCGTGTCGCGCAGCTCGAGGTTCACGTCGAAGCCGCGCTCGAAGGGGCGCTCGTTGAAGACGAGCAGCGTGCTCTCGACGCCGAGCTCCCGCAGGCCCTGCGAGATCGCGCCGGGCCCGCCGGCGATGTTGATCGGCGAGTGAAGGACCCTCATAGCGTGACCTTCTAACGCACCGCGCATCGACGGGTCAGTTCAGACGGACGCACGAGCGAAGCCCGTGCGTCCTGAGATCGGCATCGCAAGCGACGCCTCAGACGAGCTGCTCGGCGGCGATCTCGACGACGAGGGCGTCGAGTGCGCGCTCGGTGAGCCTGTCCAGCTCGGTTTCGTCTGCCGCGCTGAGGAGCAGGTAGCCGAGCCGCTCGGCGCCCGACGTGAGGGGCGGCAGGACCATGCCCTCCTGCCAGTAGAAGCCGGCCTCGTGGACGCCCTCGAGCGCGAGGGCAGGGCTCGCGTCGAGGCGGGTGATTCGGCCCGGCGGCGCGACGACGAATCGCACCTGCCCGCAGGGCGCGTTCGGCTCGCCCGGGGTGAGGCCCTCCCGCCGCAGCTCTTCGAGCGCCCACAGCACGTTGGCCCTGATCGCATCGAAGCCGGTGACGAGCTTCGCGAGCTCCGCGTCCTTGCCGCCGCCGAGGCGCGCGCCGACCTCGATCACCCAGTGGCGCTCTCCAACGCGCACCTGGACGTACGACGGACCGCTCTCGATCCCGACCGCTCGGCTCGCCTCGTGCGCAAGCTTGAACAGCTCCAGCTCCTGCTCGCGGGAGAGCGTCGACGGGTAGCGATGCGCGATGCAGACGCCGAGCGGGGGAGGTGGGTGGAGGCGCCGCTGCGTGACGCTCATCTCGAAGTACTCGCCCTCGAGCAGGAAGCCGTTGACGGTGTACTCGTCGCCCTCGACGTAGCGCTCGAG
>DATDMJ010000078.1:0-25576 GCA_036518855.1 Gaiellaceae bacterium
CCGGTCGGGCCTGCAGGTGCTCGTGGCGCTGCTGGTCGTGGCCGGGATCCTGGTCATTGCGACGGTTCGGATCCTCGACGCCAATGCGCTGCAGAACGAGCGCGCGCACGCGGATGCGGCGCTCACCAGGGAGCTGCAGAGCGCGAGCGACGAACTCCGCACCCTCTCCGACAACGCGGCGTCGACCATCGACGACCTCGGTGGGTCGGCCCGGCTCCAACGCGCGTTTTTCACGAACGACCGCGCGGCGATCGAGCGCCTCGCTCGCCACACTCCGAACACGGTCTTCTACAGCCATGGGCATCGCGTGGCGGGAACGATGCCGCCGGTTGCCCTGACCCGGGCGACCTCGCTGGTGCTGAACGGAAGCGTCGTCGGCCAGGTCGTCGCGACAATCGGCATCGACCGTCCCCTCATGGCGCGCCTGCTGGCCGCCTCCCAACACGGGCCGCACGATCGCCTGATCGCCGTGCAGGGTGGCCGCGTGCCCGGCTCCAGCGAGCTCCTACGCGTGAGCGGCCGGACGATCCTCCTGGACGGCGTGCGCTATCGCGGCTGGCTGGTTCCCGTGCCGAACGCGCCGCGCACGAACCTGGTCGCTCTCCGACCCGAGGCCGCGATCTCGGCCGCCGTGCGGCCGTACCAGCAGCGGATCCTGTACACCGCGCTCGGCTCGTTCGCCTTGCTCGTGCTCCTCGCGCTCTTCTTCGGGGGCCCGATCCTGCGCATGCTCGGCGACTTCCGCCGCGTCGCGTCACAGGCGACGACCGACTCGATGACGGGTCTTGCGAACCGGTGGACGTTCGACGAGGAGCTTGCGCTCGAGTGGCGCCGCGCGGAGCGCGTCGGTGATCCGCTGGCGCTGATCCTGCTCGACGTCGACGACTTCAAGTCGATCAACGACCGTCACGGCCACCAGGCAGGCGACGAGGTGCTCCGCCGGGTCGGCGAGGTGCTCGCCGGGAGCGTGCGCCACGTCGATCTCGCCGCGCGCTACGGCGGCGAGGAGTTCGCGGTGATCGTCCCCGATACCGATCTCGACGGCGCGGTCGACCTCGCCGAGCGGCTCCGCAAGGGGCTCGCAGGAGCCAAGATCGAGCTGCCGGACGGGACGCAGCTCTCGCTCACCGCGAGCTTCGGCGCCGCGGTCAAGGGCGACCTACCGGGCGGCGAGAAGCTCGTAGCGGCCGCCGACAAGCAGCTCTACGTGGCCAAGCACGGCGGGAAGAACCGCGTTGCTCCCGAGCCGACCAGGAATCGGCCAGCCGCTTCCAAGGCCGTCGAGCGCCGCCGCCACCCCTCGAGCGACAAGCGCTAGCGTTCGGCCCGCGATGCGGGTCTCGGCGAAGGTCGACTACGCGGTGCGGGCGGGCGCCGAGCTTGCGGCGGCCTCGGACGGGCCGGTCAAGGGCGACCGGATCTCCCGGTCTCAGCAGATCCCGCTCAAGTTCCTCGAGAACATCCTGCTCGACCTCAAGCACGCGGGCCTCGTTCAGAGCCAGCGCGGCGCAGAGGGCGGCTACTGGCTCGCCCGGCCGGCCGACGAGATCTCGCTGGCGGACGTGATCCGCGCGGTCGAGGGGCCGATCGCGAACGTCCGCGGCCTGCGGCCCGAGCAGGTCGAGTACGGCGGCGCCGCCCAGCAGCTCCGGGACGTCTGGATCGCGGTGCGGGCGAATCTCCGTGCCGTGCTCGAGACCGTCACGCTCGCCGACGTCGCCGCGGGACGGCTGCCGGACACCGTGGCGCAGATCGCCGCAGATCCCGACGCCTGGCTACCCCACTAGGTCGCGGCTCACCCGGCCGACCCGAACGCCCGGCAGACGCATCAGCTCGGATTCCTGATCCTTGGGCGTCACCCACGGCGGCAGGTCGAGCGCGAGCGCCCGCGCGAGGCCCCTCGCCTTCGGCTCGTACGCGCGCCGGAGCTTCGTCAGGCGCTTCTTCGCCTCCTCGCACGAAACCGGGTTGCTGAGCGCACCCCTGACGAGCCCGTAGAGCTGCTCGAAGTGCTCCTCCGAGAGACGGTCGGCCTCGCCCGCCGTGATGCGGTACTGCAGCGCGAGGTCGGAGAGCGCATGCTGGCCGATCGCGTACGTCAGCTCGGCAGCCTCCACCTCGTCGTCCGACTCGACCGCGGTCACGAACGCCGCCACGTCGGTCATCACGGTGAGCGCCGCGAGCCAGTTCTGGTTGACGTGCTGCGAGCGGTAGAACCCGAGGAGCGGATACGAGAGGTGCGTCTCCATCAGCTCGGCGACCCAGGCCTCCCAGTCCCGGAGATCGCGCTCGAGCCCGAGCCAGCGCTCGCGATCCATCGTCCGGAGCAGGATCGCGCCCGCGGAGGGAGGCGAGCCGGCGCGGGTGCCGAGCTGCGAGACCGCGACCTCGCGCCGGGAGAACGCGCCGTAGACGGCAGGCAGGTAGCCGATCACGATGAAGAGGACGCCGATCGCGGTCGCGGCCTCGACGAGCCCGATTACGTGGACGAGCGTCGAGCCCGAGGCCCCCTCGGCGCTGAGGAAGAGCCCCGAGCTGAACAAGAGCCCGTGCCCGAAGGCGTGTCCGACGGCGGCGTACTCGAGGAGCGCGAAGCCGAAGATCAGCCCGGTCGTCCAGATCAGGAGCTGGAACACCAGCGCGAAGGGCCCGAAGATGCCGAGCATCGTGTCGGCCGAAGAGGGCGAAAGGCGGCCGGCGATCGCGCGCCAGGGACGCCACAGCAGGCGGTTGAGCCCGCGCGCGATCCGCGGGTCCCGCCGCACCCGCCGAGGCAGCAGGTACGTGACGAAGAACTCCGCGAGCATCAGCGCGATGAGGATCACGCCTGCCACTCCGGCGACCGCGCGCATGAGGTTCAAGGTTACGGCTTGAAGACGGTCTCGCGGCTCGGCCGCACGTAGACGATCTGGCCGCGCTCGAGCTCGAGCTGCTCGGCGTCCTCCTTGGTCAGCTGCACCAGCAGCTGCTGGCCGTCGTCGCGGAGGAGCTCGACCCGGACCTCGAAGCCGAGGTGGACCACGCGCTCGACCATCGCCTCGGACGAGCCCACGTCGGGCTCGAGCCGCACGTCGACGTCGTGGGGCCGGACGAACGTCTGGCCGAGCCGGTTCACCGGGCCGACGAAGCCCATCACGAACTCGTTGGCCGGGCTCTCGTAGAGCTCACGCGGCGAGCCGACCTGCTCGATCCGGCCGTCGTTCAGCAGCACGACCTGGCCGGCGACCTCCATCGCCTCCTCCTGGTCGTGGGTGACGATGATCGTCGTCACGTGCACCTCGTCGTGGAGCCGCCGCAACCAGGCGCGCAGCTCCTTCCGCACCCGGGCGTCGAGCGCGCCGAACGGCTCGTCCAGGAGGAGCACGTTCGGCTCGACCGCGAGCGCACGGGCGAGCGCCATCCGCTGGCGCTGGCCGCCCGAGAGCTGCGCCGGGTATCGCTTCGCAAGGCCCTCGAGCTGCACCAGCTCCAGCAGCTCGTGCACGCGCTGCTTGATCTCCGCGCGCGGGCGCTTGCGGACCATGAGCCCGAACGCCACGTTGTCCCAGACCGTCATGTGCTTGAACGCCGCGTAGTGCTGGAAGACCATTCCCACTCCGCGCTCGCGGGCCGGCTTGCTCGTCACGTCCTCGCTGCCGAGGAGCACCTGGCCCGTCTCCGGCTGCTCCAGTCCCGCGATCACGCGCAGGAGCGTCGACTTGCCGCTGCCGCTCGGGCCGAGCAGCGCGGTCAGCGAGCCTTCCGGGATCGCGACGGAGACGTCGCGCAGGGCGGTGAACCCGTTGAAGCGCTTGGTCACGTCGATGACGGCGATGCCGCTCATGTGGTCTCCTCTCGAGGCTGGAAGGCGCGAAGGCCCACGACGGTCGCAATCGCGAGCAGCGCAAGCACGACCGAGGCGGCGTAGGCACCCGAGGTGTCGAAGCCTTCGAACCGCGCCTGGACGTAGAGCGGCAGGGTCTCGGTCTTGCCTTCGATGCGTCCGGAGACCACGCTCACGGCGCCGAACTCGCCGATGCAGCGCGCAGTCGTCAGGACGACGCCGTACGCGACGGCCCAGCGGATCGCAGGGAACGTGATCCGGCGGAAGACCTGCAACGGCGACGCGCCGAGGGTCTCCGCGGCCTGCTCCTGGCCGATGCCGATCTCGCGCAGCACCGGCACGACCTCCCGTACCACGAAGGGCAGCGACACGAACATCGTCGCGAGCACCATTCCGGGCAGCGCGAAGAGGATCTTGATCCCGTCGTCCGCGAGCCCGCCGAGCCACCCGCCGCGGCCGTAGAGCAGGAACAGCGCGAGGCCGACGACCACCGGCGAGAGTGCAAGCGGTAGGTCGACGATCGCGTTCACCAGGCCGCGGCCCGGAAAGCGCGTCCGCACGAGCGCAAGCGCCAGAACGATCCCGAAGATCGTGTTGGCCGGCACCGCGATCGCTGCGATGAGCAGCGTCAGCTCGAGCGCGTGCACGGCCTGAGGCGAGGAGACCGCGTCCCAGGCGGGGCCGAGGCCGTGCTCGAAGGCGCGATAGAAGACCATCCCGACCGGCACGAGCAGCAGCACCGTCAGGTAGCCGAGCGCCCCGACGCGGAGGACGTACTTAGCCATGGTGTGTCCTCCAGCGGCGGAAGGCGCCGATCGCGAGCAGCACGCCGAGCGAGATCACCAGGAGCACCACCGAGACCGCCGCGGCTCCGCTCTCGTTCCCGGCCTGGAGCTGCCCGAAGATGTAGACGGACGAGACCTCGGTCTTGAAGGGGATGTTCCCCGAGATCAGGACGACGGCCCCGAACTCGCCGACTGCGCGCGCGAAGGCGAGCGCAACACCGGAGAGGATCGCCGGGAGCAGGTTCGGGAAGACGATCCGCCGGAAGATCGCGAAAGGCCGGGCGCCGAGCGACGCCGCCGCCTCCTCCATCTCCGTGTCGAGCTCGTGCAGGACGGGCTGCACGGCCCGCACCACGAAGGGCAAGGTCACGAAGAGCAGCGCGAAGAGCAGCGCGGTGCGGGTGAATGCGATGTTGATCCCGAAGGGCCCTCCAGGCCCGTAGAGCGCGAGCAGCGTCAGCCCCGCGACGATCGTCGGGAGCGCGAACGGCAGGTCGATCACCGCGTCGACGGTGCCCTTCCCCGGAAAGCGGTCGCGCACGAGGGTCCAGGCGATCGCGGTCCCTGTCAGAGCGTTGACGAGCGCGCAGACGGCGGCGGCTCCGAGCGTCAGCTTCAGGGCAGCGACCGCCTCGGGCCGGGTCGCCTGGTCCCAGAAGTCGCCGAGCCCACCCGCACGCGAGGCCCACACGAGCGCCGCGAGCGGCAGCAGCACGACGACGCTGAGGTAGGCCATCGCGACGCCCCGAGCGAGAGCGCCTCCGCCGCGACTGGAGACCGCTCGAGGGCGCTCGAGTACGACTACATCAGTGGCCAAGCGACCGCTCGATCCTGGCCATGATCCCGTTGTTCGGGTCGAAGAAGCGGCGGTTCACCTTCGGCCAGCCGTTCAGGCCCCACCGCTTCGAGTCGATCGTGAAGAGACCCGGCGGCCGCACGAAGTGGTACTTCTTCGCGACGCTCTTCAGTACGGGCCGGTAGCCCTGGTCTGCGAACGCCTTCTGTGCCGTCGCCGACCAGAGGTACTTGTAGAACGCCTTCGCGGCCGGCTTCTGGAGGCCGCTCTTCGTCAGCGCCGCAGGCGTCTCGATCAAGAGGGTCGCCTTCGGAATCTGATACTGGGTGTGGACGCCCTTCTTCTCGGCGTAGATCGCGTCGTTCTCGTACGTGAGGAGGACATCGCCCTGGCCTTGCGCGAAGACCTGCAGCGCCACCCGCGCGCTGTCGGGCTGCACCGGCACGTGGTGAAAGAGCTTCGAGAGGTACTGGGTCGCCTGCTTGTCGCTCTTGCCCTGGCGGCGAAGCGCGCCGTAGGCGGCCATGACGTTCCAGCGGGCGCCGCCGGACGTGAAGGGATTCGGCGTGATCACCGAGACGCCCGGCTTGATCAGGTCCTGCCAGCGCTTGATGTGCTTCGGGTTCCCGTCGCGGACGACGAAGACGACGACCGAGTCGTTGACGATGCCCTCGTGCGCGTTCGCCTTCCAGTTCTTCGGGACGAGGCCCTTCTTCACCAGCATGTCGACGTCCGGGTCGAGCGAGAGGTTGAGGATGTCGGCGGGCTGTCCGGCCGCGACGGCGCGCGCCTGGTCGCCGGAGGCGCCGTACGACTGGGTGAAGCCGACGCCGTTCCCTGCAGCCGTGTTCTGGAAGGCAGAAATGATCTTGCCGTAGGCGTCCTTGGGGGTCGAGTACGCGACGAGGTTGATCGTCGTGCCCTTCGAGGCGCCGGCGGCCGAGCCCGCCAGCAGCGCGACCCCGAGCAAAGCGATCCAAATAACCTTCATTCGTACTCCTTATTTGTCGAGTATCTCCACTGGGTTGCTGGACATTACGCGCAAGCCCGGACGGCCGTCAAGCGAGAACCGTAGAGTGGCGCCGTGGAGCCGCTCGACCGCTCGACCATCTGGCCGTTCGAGGGCGGCGAGCCCGGCGCGTTCTACTACCAGCGCTACGCCCATCCAACCGGTGTCGCGGCCGAGCGCGCGCTCGGCGAGCTGGAGGGAGGCGAGGCGCTCCTCTTCCCCTCGGGCTCCGGTGCGATCACGGCGCTCGTGCTCGGGCTGCTCGAGCCCGGCCAGACGATCGCACTCGCCGAGGGCGGCTATTACGGCACGTCGCTGCTGTTCGAGGCGCTCGCGCCCTGGGGCGTCCGGCACGTCGAGTTCGACCAGACCGGCGCGCCGCCGGGCGGCGTCGACCTCGTCTGGCTCGAGGCACCGTCGAACCCGTTCCTGACGATGCCGGATCTCGAAGCGGCGGCCGCGTCGCCGGCGCGCGTGGTGGTCGACTCGACGGCCGCGACTCCGGTGTACCTGCGGCCGCTGGAACGCGGCGCGAACTTCGTCGTCCACAGCGCGACGAAGTACCTCGGCGGGCACTCGGACGTGTTGCTGGGAGCGGTCGTCTGCGGCTCGCCCGACGACGTGGCGAAGCTGCAGGACTTCCGCGGCCGCACGGGCATCGTCGCCGCGCCCGACCCGTCCTGGTTGCTGCTCCGGAGCCTGAAGACGCTGCACGTCCGGATGGAGCGGATCACCGCGACGGCGCAGGCGCTTGCCGAGAGGCTCCGCGCGCACCCGGCAGTCGAGACCGTGCGCTATCCGGGATTCGGCGGCCTGATGTCGTTCGACGTCGCCGACGCGCGCAAGGTCGAGACGTCGCTGCGCGTGATCACGAACGCGACCAGCCTCGGCGGTACCGAGTCGCTGCTCGAGAGCCGGCGCCGCTGGGAGGGCGAGCGCGTGCCCGCCGGCCTGCTGCGCCTCAGCGTCGGGCTCGAGGATCCCGACGAGCTCTGGGCCGACCTGGAGCAGGCCCTCTCGTGAGTACGTTCGTCTTCTTTCCCGAGGGCGCCTTCGGCCCGACGAACAACTGCGTCGGGATCGGCCGTGTGCTGCTCGAGCGCGGCGACCGCGTCGTCTTCGTCGTCGAGGAGTCGTTCGCGGGCACACTCGAGGCGCAGGGGTTCGAGGAAACGCTGATGCGGCTGAAGCCGCCGCCGGAGGTCGAGGAGGTTCCAGGGCAGTTCTGGAAGGACTTCGTTCGCGACACTTCGCCGGAGTTCCGCAAGCCGACGATCGAGCAGCTGGAGACGTTCATCTTGCCGGTCTGGCAGGAGCTCGTGGACGGCGCACGCTACGCCGACGACCGGTTGCGCGAGATCTTCGGCGAGCTCGAGCCGGACGTGATCATCGAGGACAACGTCGTCGCGTTCCCTGCGGTGCCCGCGTCGGGGCGGCCCTGGGTTCGGGCCATCTCGTGCAACCCGCTGGAGCTCAAGGACCCGGCGCTGCCGCCGCCCTTCTCGGGCTACCCGACCGAAGATCCTTCACGCTGGGAGGACTTCCGCGCACGCTACCGCGCGCTGCACGAGCCCCTCCAGCGCGAGTTCTCGGCGTTCTGCGAGGAGCGAGGCGCTCCGCCGCTCTCCGACCTCGAGTTCATCCACGAGTCGCCGTTCCTAGGCCTGTACCTCTTCCCCGGCGCGCTGGACTACGAGCGGTCGCGGCCGCTCGCCCCGGCGTGGCACCGGCTCGACTCCTGCGTCCGCGCCGTCGACGGGGGTTTCGAGCAGCCTCCAGGCGACGGCGCGCTCATCTACCTCAGCCTCGGCAGCCTCGGCTCGGCGGACGTCGACCTGATGGAGCGGCTGATCGCCTCGCTGTCGGAGACGCCCCATCGCTACGTGGTGAGCAAGGGCCCGCAGCACGAGCTGATCGAGCTCGCGCCGAACATGACCGGCGCCGAGTTCCTGCCGCAGCCCACGGTCTTGCCCGAGGTCGACCTGGTGATCACGCACGGCGGCAACAACACGGTCGCCGAGTGCGTGCACTTCGGGAAGCCGATGGTCGTCCTCCCGCTCTTCTGGGACCAGCACGACAACGCACAGCGTGTCGCGGAGTGCGGCTTCGGCGTCCGCCTGCCGACCTACGAGTTCGAGGACGGGCAGCTACACGACGCGATCGACCGGCTGCTCGCGGCGGAGAATCCCCGGCTGCAAGAAGCCTCGGCGCGCCTGCGGGCGAGCCCTGGAGCAGTTCAGGCCGCGGAGCTGATCCAGGAGCTCGCCCGCAAGTCGTCTAGCTCGGGTTGATCTGGCCGAACAGGCCGTGCGACTCGCCGTCGGGGCCGGCCGTGAAGAACAGCGTGCCCGCAGGCCCGTTGCTCCCGCCCTGGCCCACCTGGAGAGCCCAGAGGCCGTCGATCGTCAGGGACTTCCCGCTCGCGTCGCGAAGCTCGCCCGCGTGCGTGAAGTTGCCGTTGTGCTCGACGTACGCATTGATGTTGCCGTCGCCGAAGTTGCCCACCAGCAGGTCGCCCGCGAAGCGCCCGAAGCTGTCCGGCGCAATCGTCAGGCCCCACGGCGAGTTCAGCTGGCCGTGCTGCGCCACCCGGTCGAGCAGATTGCCCGAGGTGTCGTAGACGTCGACGAAGCCGAGACCCTGGCCTGCGACGTCGTCATGGGCGTCCGCGTCCTGCTTCGCATACGTCACGAAGACGCGGTTGCCGATCGTCTGGATCCCGAACGGCCCGTAGCCGCTCGGAATCGCCGGGTCGTCGAATCCACTGTTCGGCACCAGGCCGAAGCTGCCATCGAAGACGTCCACGCGACCGTTGTGGAAGTCCGTCGCGTAGAGCCGTGGCCCGGCCGACGTGACGGCGATCGCAAGGCCCTTGTAGACAGCGCCGTCGCCGAGGTCGGCGACCTGGACGGCGTTGGTGCCCCCGTTCCAGCCCAGCACCTGGCCGTTCTCGGTGTCGAAGAGAAACCGCGCCAGGCTGCCGTTGGGCAAGCCGAAGCCGGAGGTCGAGTTGAAGACGGTGCCGGTCGGATCGTCGTGGACGTTGACCACGAGCGGGTTCGGCTGCGGCTGCGGTAGCCCGTCCGAGCCGCGGTACAACGTCGATTCGCTCATGCCGTTGTCGGCGACCCACCATGGGCTCGTCGAGCTCGAGGTCAGGCCCCAGGCGTTGACGAGGTTCGGGTCGGTGTTCGGCGCCACTCCCGGCTGATCCGAGACGAGCGGCGTGATAGTGAACGAAATGCGCTCGGCTGCCCGCAGCGGAGAAACCGCCACGACAGCGGCACCGAGCATCAGCGCCAGCAGCATCAGCCAGCGCCGGTGATGCACGTTCAGGGATAGGTGCTCTCCCACGCTCCTACTCCTTCCCTCGAAGTTCCCTCGGCGGTCCTACGAGCGGGCGGTTGGAGCGGTTTGGCGAAGCCGGAGGTGGGGTTCGAACCTACGGCCACCTGCTTACAAGGCGTGAGGCGAACTGAATCCGGGCGCCGGCAGCCGCACAACTAGGCGAAGACAGCGTCGGTCACGTCAGCTGAGGTGTGCAGAGTCGGCGCGGCTTGAGCCGTCATCGGGCGCCCTCGGAGAGGATCGCCGCGTCGCGCCTGAAGCCCCAGATCGTGCAGTAAATACCGAGAAAGAGCTCCCAGGCCGCCTCGGGAATCGTCGCGAGGCCCTGCAAGCCGCCGCTCGGGTGTCCGCCGCCGAACATCACGGCAGTCCCCGAGATGATGATCAGCGGCCCGCCGATGAGCCCGAGCCACGGCCACGGTCGCGGCACCAGCTCGGAGCGGTACATCATGTAGCCGAGGATCAGCCCGTTCCCCCAGCCGACCATCCAGCCCGGCCCGAGGATGAACGTCCAGTCCTTGATCGCCGCAAGTGTGTAGGCGACCGTTCCCTCGGCCGCGCCCGCCGTCTGCTGCTGCAATGTGGCGATCCCGAGCATCGCAAGGATGCCGACGAGGATGAACGTGCTCTCCACGATCCTCGCGGCCACGTAGCCGATCGACAGTTCTTCGAACTGCCGCCTCATGATCGGGACGATCACGATTGCTGTTCCGATGTTCGCGATGATCAGCAGCAGCTCCAGCAGCGCGCCGAAGTAGATCTCGTTGACGTTCCCCGAGCCGGCGACGAAGCTCACGGGATGACGGAGCGCAGGCTCGTACAGCAGCAGCGCGGGGATCGACGTGACGAACGTGATGAGGTAGAGCACGCCGAACCAGCGCGCCCTCTTCTGATCCAGGCTCACTCCCTTGACCCCCTTTGCCCCCGAGATCGCGGCAGGCTGACCGCAGAGGCCTCTTTCTATGGCATTCGTTCGGTCATTGCAAGTCAGGTTGGTGCGGGTTGAAACCGATACCTAGCCGCGTCAGCCCCTCAGAAGCGCCCCTGGCGGGAGTGTTGCGCAGGCTCGATTTCTGCGAAGGCGCATCACAGACCTCGTTCTAGAGCCGAGATAAGTAGAGGCTGAGAACGTGGCCTCGATTGCCCGAGTGCGCTGGCCCGCTGGCGCTTCTTGGGTTTAGGTCGGCGGCTCTTCGACTCTTGAGCGGATCGGCGGCGGGTCGATCGGAATCAGGTAGCCCGGGATGACTCCGTCGGAGGTCTCCTCCCAGTACCACTCGAGAAGGCGCTTGGCGGTCCGCCGATCAAGCTCGACATCGGGCCTGTCTATGCAGCGAGCACGAAGCTCGGCTAGGAGCGCGGTTAGGCGCTCGACCGAGGTCCTCCAGAGGGCGTTTCTCTCACGCTGGGCGTCGTCGTCCGGCAACTCTGTCCCTGCGAGCTCCGCGTCCGCATGAACGGCTTCCCGGAGAACCTGCACCACGGGCTCGCAATACATCCGATACTCGTCCACGGGTACACCGCCGATCGGGTCCCAGAGTGCCCACAAGAGCACCTCCAGCACGACTCGTCCCCGTTCCTCCCACCACCGATCCCACTCGGCCGGATCCACGCGGTAACGGTACTTCGATCAGCGTCCCAGAGTGGGAGCGGCGACCGGCCCTCTATATCCAGCTAGCCACCCTGTCACCGCCACTCCGTAGTAGGGTCGGCCATCCCCCACCGCCACTCGTCCCGAAGGGAGTCGACATGCCGAAGGTCGTCATCACCCATGCCGTAGAAGACATCGACCGCTGGCTTCAGGGAAAGGCGGAACGCGCCGCGGCGATCGAGTCTGGAACCGGGAGCAACGTGACCGACTACGTCGCGCAGGACGGGAGCAAGAAGATCGCGATCACCGCCGACGTTGCCGACGTCGCCGCGATGGAGGCGATGTTGAGCGCGCCCCCCGCTGAGGTCGTCGCCGCGATGGAAGCGCACGGCGTCGTTCAGCCCATCACGACGTACATCGAGTCTGCTTAGCCAAGAACTCGGGGCACCTCGACCGAGCTCGCCTTGGACGACGAGACGGCCATCTTCTTACGGGTAAGGCAAGTTCAAGAGATGGCCGGCGAGCCGAGCCGCTCCTAGGACCCGGCTCAACGCGAGCGCGGCCGAAGCCACCAGAGCAAGAGCAACAGGCCGCCGACGAGCGCTCCGAAGCCAAGGCCGTAAATGATGCCGTCACCCCCGAAGGCGAGATAGGAGCCGAACGCTACGAACGCAACGAGAGCGAGCATGATCGCGAAGAGCAGCGTCATGAAGAAGGCTCCCCATCCCTTCGATGGCCTGACTCCCGGCGGGCGCGACCAGACCACTAGACCGCCCCAGCTTCGGGCGCGTCCGAGTCGCTACCCGCCTCTGCGCCCTGCCCGGCTTTCGCGAGGCGCTCGTTCTTGGCAACACGCAGCTCCACGAATGCGCGGCATGCGAGATAGACGAGCACACCAACGGCTCCACCCCAGAGCACTCCGATCGATCCGTGGACGATCATCCTCTCCTCCCGAGGCTGGCAGCCAATCTGCAATTGGCCCGAACACGTGTCGCGCCATGTGACGTCGCCGTAGACCGCACCGACGACTGCGCCCAAGGCACCAAAACCAAGCGTCAAGAAGGCGAATCGCACGACCTGGTTCTAAGTCGTGCCGCTAACGCCGTCCTAACGGGGAATGCACGTGAAGGGTCGGCGCCGCCGTCGCCCGACTCGGGACACGTTCGTTCGCGCGTTAGGGCCGCATTGGCGGCGCCGGCGACAATCGCGGCGCATGAGCTTCTGGCGCTTCCTTACAGGGCTCGGACTGATCTGTGCGGTCATGCCCATTGCCTTCCTCGGTGTCTGGGCGGCGACCCATCCTGGCGGAGGCAATTCCGATTGGGGACCCTCGCTGGGCGGATGGATGCTGATCTTCGGGCTTGCGGGCTTCGTGGCAGGCGCGGTTCTCGCCGCTCTCATTTGGGTTGTTGGCGCGGTCATCGAGTGGCTCGCCGGGGTCGTTTCGGGCCATCGTTCTGGTTAAGGGTTCTTGGGCCGAGATGGGTGAGCAGCGGGCAACGCTAAGTAGGACGTCATTGCTCTGCTCATCGCGGCGAGCTCGGTTGACTTCGTCCTTGTCTCGCGCCCTGACCGTCTCTGCGTGTTCGAGGTCTTCGTGACCCAGCAATTGTCCGATCGGTTCATTCTCTTGAGACGCGCTGGTGCATTCGGTGGCAGGCCTCCCTGCACGAATTTGCCTCAACGGACAGGCCCGGTGGTCGGCTCGCTCTTCGCGGGCGTTCTCGCGTGCCTCTTGCTCACTGGCTGTGGCGGGGGCTCTGGCGCCGCCTCCAGCTCCGAGGCACCACTCAACCCGTTCGTCGGGTACTGGTGGGGCGATGACTACGGAGGTCTGAATATCGGCCCCACGGGTCAGGGCCGCGAACAGATCGACCACCGCGACAAACTCGTCGTCTGGCTTCGCTTTCGCCTCGTACACACGCAGGGTCGGCCTGGAAAGGCGGTCGCCACGATCAAACTCACCGTCGCTGATGTGAACAAGCGCGCCTTCGTCGCCGCCACCCATCGTCCCCCTCCTCACGTGGGCCAGCTCGGGGAGCTTGTTCTCGCCGAGGGCGTCGTCACCGACAAGCTCACGATGACAACGTTCTGCAGGACGGACCCGGACAGAAGGTGCAAGAGCTCCCGTTTCGGGTGAGGCGGCGCTGCCCAGGGGAGGCCGCCACCGCTCCCTCACCTGCCGCCGTATCACCCCGCCCCCCGCCCGACCGCGCATGCTCCAGCGAGCGATCGAGCGGGCGAACGAACGGCTCGCCGCGGCCCGCCGTGACCCCGTGCAGGAGGGTGTCACCAACCACAGCACCGACCGACCCGTCTTGAAGCCGGAGGTGGGATTCGAACCCACGGCCACCTGCTTACAAGGCAGGCGCTCTGACCACTGAGCTACTCCGGCGCCTCGCTCAGCGTAGCCAGGGGTCGCGCTAGCGGTGCTCGATGACCTGGTCGATCAAGCCGTACTCGACCGCTTCCTGGGCGCTCATGAAGCGGTCGCGGTCGGTGTCCTCCTTGATCCGCTCGATCGGCTGGCCGCTGTGATCGGCGAGGATCTGCTCGAGACGGTTCTTGAGGTCGATGATCTCGCGCGCGCGGATCTCGACGTCCGAAGCCTGGCCCCCGAAGCCGGGCGACCAGGCCTGGTGGATCAGGATCTTCGCGTTCGGAAGAGCGCTGCGCTTTCCCTTCGCGCCTGCGGCGAGCAACACGGCGCCCATGGACATCGCCGTGCCGACGCACATCGTTCGGACATCGGGCTTTACGAACGTGAGCGTGTCGTAGATGGCCAGGCCGGCGTAGACGTCACCGCCCGGCGAGTTCACGTAGAGCGAGATGTCCTTCTCGGGATCCTCGGACTCGAGGTGGAGGAGCTGCGCGACGACGACGTTCGCGACCTGGTCGTCGATGACGCTGCCGACCATCACGATCCGTTCGTTGAGCAGGCGCGAGTAGATGTCGAACGAGCGCTCGCCGCGCGAGGTCTGCTCGATCACCATCGGAATCAGCGGGCTCACGCAGGCACCGGTTCCCGGACGACGAGACGGTGGACGGGCACGCCGTATGCGCTGAGGCCCTCCGCAACGCGCTCCTGCTCGGTGACGGCTGTCGGCACGAAGATCTCGACGGGCCGGGCCTGTGCGGCGCGCCAGCCGTGAGCGCCCTCGAGCGTGGAGCCCCAGAGCAGGACGCGTCCGAAGACGCGCGACTCCGCATTCACGTTGAGGTAGTGCTCCCAGGCCGCGAGGTTGCGGCCGGCGTGGATGCCGCACTCGCAGCCCTGGTGCGGCACATCGTGGGCCAGCCGCTTGCAGATCGCGCGGACAGGCTCCTCGAGCGGCCAGACGTCGCCGTAGAGGACGCTGTGCAGCCGGGCCTCCTCGTCGACGCGCCAGACCTTCCAGCCGACCGCAGGCCTCAGGTCCTCGGCGGCCCAGGCATGTTCGAGCCGGCCGATTCTCATTCGTCCTCCGCGAGCCACGCGAGCACCGCTTCGCGCGAGAACCGCCACTCGTCGCCGACCTTGCGCGCGGGAATCTCCTTGCGCTCCGCCATGGCGATCACGGTCTCCTCCTCGACCTGGAGGAGGCCTGCGAGCTGCGCGGGAGTCAGGATCTCGAGCTCTTCGGCCGGCCGGAACCAGGCGCGGCCGACGCTCATCTCGCTCTCCATGCCGCCGAGCCGGCTGAGGGTCGCCGGGTTCTCGGGGTCGACGTACTGTGCGACGAGGCGGGTGATCAGCTCGCGCTTCGGCGCCCCGAGCGCGCTGGCCGCGCGGTGCAGCTTGTCCGCTTCGGCGGAGGGGATGCGCACGAAGATCGCGCGCTCGTCGGCCTGTCGCCTTGGTCTCGCCATCGCTGATATCTAGATATCAAAAAGATATCGCGCTCCGCAAGTGTGGCCTATTAGAGTTCACGCGCACGCCCCTGGGAGGGTGGGGGTTTGGGACGGTAGCCGCCGACCACGCACGCAGGTGTGACGTCTTCGTGCCGATCCTGTGAAATCGTGCTACGAGAGCACTTGCCGCGACTGCTGATGCGCGAGCACCTTGCGCTTCACGCGCTGGAGCGCGTTGTCGATCGTCTTCGTGTCGCACCCCAGGCGCTCGGCCATCGTCTCGTACGATTCCCCCTCGAGGTACAGCTTCAGCGCATCCGCCTCGAGCTTCGACAGCCCGGTCCCGAGCGTGAAGACGAGCGACTGCAGCTCCTCGGTCGAGATCACGCAGACCGAAGGGTCGTCCACCGATGGCCCGGGCAGCGCGTCGCCGAGCGTGCAGTCCGCCTCCGACTCCTGGCCGGCCGGCGTGTGGCTGAACGAGACGTACGTGTTCAGCGGTGCATGCTTGAAGCGCGTCGCCGTCTTGATCGCGGTGATGATCTGCCGCGTCACGCAGAGCTCGGCGAAGCTCCGGAACGACGACTTGTCCGGGCTGAAGTCCCGAACCGCCTTGTAGAGACCGATCAGGCCCTCCTGAATCAGATCCTCGGAGTCACCGCCGGCGAGGAAGTACGAGCTCGCCTTGAGCCGGACGAACCCCTGGTAGCGGCGGATCAGCTCGTCGAGCGCCTTGCCGTCGCCGTTGCGCGCGCGCATGACGAGCTGCAAGTCCTCGAGCTCCCGCTGGAGCTTCTGCGGGCTGTGGAGTGTGGCGACTACGGATCGAGCGGGCACGGCCTCCCCCTCGCTGACGGCAGGCGAGCTCCGCAAGCCTCACCCTTAGGTTGAGGATCAAGTTAGCAAGGTCCCAACAAGATTTCAAGACCTTGCGAAAGGTTTGACTTAACCGGACCCTTGGCCTCGCCGCAGTCTTTCAAGGCGCTTTCGCGTTTCGTCGTCCACACGATCGCCGACTCGGTACCGGCTCACCTCGCCATAGCCGGGGTCGTCCAGGTCGGCGAAGAAGTTCTTCGAGCTGCGCTTCTGCACTTCCTGCCCCGAGGTGCCGCGCACGGCCGAATCCGACGAGACGAGGCACACGGTCTCCACCGCCCGATGCTGCGCGGCGAGCCGTTCGAGCAGCGCGTCCGCATGCTCGGCGTACCGCACCTCGAGCGGGCCGTACGCCTTCTCCTCGCCGTGCCCGTCGAAGACGACCACCCCCCGCGCGCCTTGCACCGCCACGAAGCTCGCCAGCGCGTCCACGAGCTCGCGCGGATCCTCGAACGGCCCCGCGTGCAGGAGGTTGTAGCCGTCGAAGAGGTACAGCGTCGGTTCAGCCATCCCGCTGGCGCCTCGCCTCGTAGAGGAGCAGCGCTGCAGCGACGCTGACGTTGAGGGACTCGACCCTCCCGAAGAGCGGGATCCGCACCGCGTCGTCGCAGGTCCGGCGAACGAGGGGGCGCAAGCCCTTGCCCTCTGCCCCGAGCACGAACACGGCCCCGCCGGAGAAATCCGCGTCCCACATCGCCGTTTCCGAATCGCCGGTCGCCGCCCAGATCCAGAGCTGCGGGCCCTTGATCTCGCCCAGGTAGCGCGCCAGGTTCTTGACCACCGCGACCCGCACGTGCTCGGCGGCGCCGGCCGACGCATGGACGACCGTCGGCGTCACGCGGGCCGAGTTGTGCGCGGGCAGGACGATCCCGTCCGCCCCGGCACCGTCCGCGCAGCGAATCACCGCGCCGAGGTTGCGCGGATCCGTCACCGAGTCGAGAACGGCCAGCAGCGGAGCCGGGCCGCTTGCGACCTCGTGCGCGTCGGCGTAGCGATACGGCTCCGCCCGGGCGAGCACGCCCTGGTGGTCGGCGGTGCCGGCCTCCGCGGTCAGATCCCGCTCCGGCTTGCGCTGCACGCGCACGGGCGACTCGCCCAGCCAGGGCTCGGCGCGGAGAGCCCGGTCGGTCGCCCAGAGCTCGAGCGCTTCACGCGGCCCGCGCAGGAGCTCCAGGACCGGCCGCCTCCCGTAGACGAGCTCGGAGGTCACCGCTTGGGGACGAGCTGGAAGCCGGGCTCGGCATCGACGTCGCGAACCGCCCAGCCCGAAGCCTCGATCTCCTCGCGAAGGCGGTCACTCTCGGCGAAATCCTTCCGCTCGCGGGCCTCGGCTCGGCGGCGCGCCAGATCCTCCAGCTCGGCGGGCGCCGCCTCCGACACGGCGAGCGAGTCCAGGCCGAAGACCTCGAGCCCCCGTCGCAGGAGCTCGTGATCGCGCCAGCCGTGCATCACTGCGAGCGCCTCCGGAGTGTTGAAGTCGTCGTCGAGGGCCGCGGCGAAGGGCTCCCACTCACCGACTGGCTCGGAAGTGCCTCGGAAGACGTTGCGGAAGCTCTCCGCCTGCGCGGCGGCCTGCTCGAGCACGTCGTCCGAATAGTCGATCGGCTTGCGCCAGTGACCACCGAGGAAGTACACGAGCAGCGTCTCGCGGCCCCACTCGTCGAGCGCGGCTTGGAGCGAGACGATGTTGCCGAGCGACTTCGACATCTTCTCGCCGGCGAGCCTGAGCATCCCGTTGTGCATCCAGACGCGTGCGAACGCGCGGCCGGCGGACCGCGACTGCGCGATCTCGTTCTCGTGGTGCGGGAAGACGAGGTCGATCCCGCCGCCGTGGATCTCGAACGCAGGCCCGAGGAAGCGCTCCGCCATCGCCGAGCACTCGATGTGCCAGCCGGGCCGGCCGCGTCCCCACGGCGAGTCCCACCAGGTGTCCTCGCCCTCCTTGTGCCCCTTCCAGAGCGCGAAGTCGCGCGGGTCCTCCTTGAGCTCGCTCGCCTCCTCCTCCTCGGACGGGTTGCGCACGGCGTCCTCGTCGCCGTGGCGGCCAGAGAGCCGCCCGTAGTCGGAGTAGCTCGAGACCCGGAAGTAGACGTCGCCTCCGGCCGGGTACGCGTGGCCGCCGCCGACGAGCTCCTCGATCAGGGCGACGATCTGCGGGATCGTCTCGGTCGCCTTCGGCTCGTGGTCGGGCCGGCCGAGCCCGAGCCGCTCCGTGTCCTCGACGTACCACCGGCTCGCGTCTGCGGCGAGCTCGGCGCTGTTCCCGGGCGCGGCGCGATAGATCTTGTCGTTGATGTCGGTGATGTTCTCGACGAGGTTCACCTCGTAGCCGCTCCGCTCGAGCCAGCGCTTGAGCCAGAGCGAGATCACGAACGGACGCGCGTTGCCGATGTGGATCCGCTGGTAGACGGTCGGCCCGCAGAAGTACATGCGCACGGGCCCGGGCGGCGCCGGCAGCTCCTGGAGCGAGCGCGTCGCGGTGTCGTAGAGCCGCATCAGCGGCCCTCCGTCAGGCCGTCGCCGGAGCGACCTCGGAGGTGCAGAACGCGCACCGGCGCGCGGAGACCGGAATCTCGCTCAGGCATTCCGGGCATGGCCTCGTCTGCTCGTCGACCGGCGTCTCGGTCCTCCTGCGGGCCATCAGCGCGTTCACGGGCCTGACCACCAGGAAGAAGACCACCGCGGCGATGACCAGGAAGCTGATCAGCGCGTTGATGAACGACCCGTAGAGGAAGTGGCTCTTGTTGACCGTGAAGCTGAGATTCGAGAAGTCGGGATTCCCACCGATCGCCGCGATCAACGGTGTGATGAGGTCGGCGACGAAGGCGGAGACGAGCGCGGCGAATGCGACGCCGATCACGATGCCGACCGCCACGTCCACGAGGTTGCCGCGAAGCAGGAACTCCTTGAAGTCCTTCATCTGTTCCACCCTTTCGATCGATGGCCGGGCGCAATCGTCTCATCCCTGCGCCGCATCGATTCGGCGGAGCAGCTCGTCCGTGGGGAGCGCTGCGATGACTGCCCAGAGCTCGGGACCGCGGTCCCGTCCCGTCAGGGCGAGCCGCAGCGAGCGTAGGTCGCCGCCGACCGCCTTCAGCTCGCGGACGAGCGCCCGCGCGTCGCCGTTTCGCTCGAGCAGCTCGCGAAAGCGATCGAGGGTCTCCGGCGCCTCGACGTGGGCCGGCTCGGGGTCGAGGATCGCCTGCGCATAGGCGCGGGCTTCGTTCAGGTCGCGGGCACCGCGGAGCGCGGGCACGAGGCGGACCGGAGCGCCGGCGCGCGCTGCGAGCTCGTCGTCGGGCATCGCCCCGATCGCCTCGATCGCGAGACGCCGGATCCGCGGCAGGTCGTAGTGGACGTCGTGCTTCGGCAGGCCGAGCTCCTCGAGATAGCGGCGCACCGCTTCCGCCGGGATCCCGGCTTCGCGCAGCGACGCGACCGTCGCGCCCTCGGCGCGCTTGGAGAGCTTCTTGCCGTCCTCGCCGAGGATCAGGCCGTGGTGGACGAACTCCGGCGGCTCGGCGCCGAGCGCGGCAAACAGCCTTCGGTGGAGCTCCTCGTTAGGCCGGTGGTCGTTGCCGCGGACGATGTGCGTGATTCCGAGGTCGACGTCGTCGACGACGCTCGCGAGGTGGTAGGTCGGCGTGCCGTCGTCCCGCAACAGCGTGATCCCGTCGAACCGCTCGCCGAGGCTCTCGGCGGCTTCGAGATGCCGCTCCCGCCGGTCGCTCTGGCGTAGCGGCCCTTCGTCCCACTCGATCCCGAGCCACTCGAGGTCGCGAAGCAGCTCCACCTCGCCCCCGGGAACGTTGCGGGCCGGGTCGGTGTCGTCGATCCGCAGAAGCAGCCAGTCGCCGAAGGCGCGATTGGCGACCGCGCCGAGCGCGTTCCCGACGTGCAGCGACCCCGTGGGGCTCGGCGCGAAGCGAACCTTCTTCACGCCTGGGAGCGTAGCCACGTGCGGAGCTCGCCCATTGGCTCGTCGAGACGCGAGGTGTCACCCCAGGCGCCGAGCAGCTCGAGCTCGCCGGTCTTGCGGTCGAACCGCGGCTCCGCGCGCCCGACGATCTGGTCGCCGACGAGGAGCGGCAGGACGTAGTACCCGTACTCGCGCTTCGCCTTCGGCACGTACATCTCGAGCCGGTAGAAGAAGTCGAAGAGCGCCTCGGCGCGAGCACGATCGTGGACGAGGCGGTCGAACGGCGAGAGCAGCGTCGCGCGGTCGGGCACCGGGTCGTCCGAAACGTCGGGATGCGCGTGCCACTCGCCTCGGTTCAGCCAGACGCCCTGCGAGCGCTGCCGCCGCCGCTCGAGCTCGCGCTCCGCCTCCCGCCAGGAGAGCTTCTCCGTCTCGGGCCAGACGCGCTCCGGGAGATCCCAGAGCCGGTTCGTGCCCGAGCGCCCGGCGACCGCGATCTCACCGCGGCCGGCGAGGATGTCGAGCATCAGCCGCAGCGGACCGCTCCCCCACCACGCGTGACGCTCCGCCTCGGTGCTGACGTCCTTGAGGTCGCGCGAGAGCAGGGGGCCGTTTCGCTCGATCTCGCGGAGGACGTAGCGGCGCAGGCGCGCGTGCTCGTCGAGGAACTGGCGCACCCAGAGATCGCGCTTACGCTTGTTGAATCCGAGCCGGCGCCGCCGCGCCATGCGTGCGCGCTGGAGCGGGAGATCCTCGATCGGGTAGAGGAACGCGTCGTACTCGAAGAGCTTCCGCTTCTCCCAGAGGAGCCGGTCGAGCTCTCCCCGGTCGAAGGTTCCGAGCCGGCTCCAGAGGACGAGGTGCTGCGGCGGCGCGACGGTCGAGATCGGGTCGAGCTGGAGGAAGCCGAGCCGGCGGACGGTCTCGAGGACGTTACGCGCGGAGCCGTCGAGCAGCTGCGCGCGCACGGCGATCCGCCTCGCCTGCTCCACCCCGACCTTCCGCACCGCGAGACCGTAGCCTGTCGGCGTGGGCGCGCGCGACGTGATCGAGAGCATGGACCAGGCACTCGGCGAGCGGCTGGAGCGGCTCGTCATCGCCCACCACCGACGCCGGCTCCGGAAGCTGGGCCGCGTCGACTCGCTCGACACTCCGGCCGGCGGCTGGGCGAGCGGCGAGCCCCCGCCGCGCGCAGGCAACGACCTCCAGGTCTTCGTGGACGGCTCCGAGGCGCTGCCGGCGATCGTGCGCGCAGTCGAAGGTGCGAGAGAGCGGGTCTGGCTCGCCGGCTGGCACTTCGCGCCCGAGTTCCACATGGGCGAGACGACGCTGCGCGAGCTGCTGGCCGAGACCGCCGAGCGGGTCGAGGTGAAGGTGCTCGCCTGGGCGGGCGCGCCGCTGCCGCTCTTCCACCCGGATCGCAAGGAGGTCCGCGAGATGCGCGAGCGGCTCGTCGGCGGCACCCGGATCGAGTCCGCCCTCGACGCCAGGGAACGGCCGATGCACTGCCACCACGAGAAGCTCGTGATCGTCGACGGCAAGATCGCGTTCGTCGGCGGCATCGACCTGACCGACCTCGGCGGCAATCGCTTCGACACGCCCTCGCATCCGCCGCGCGGAGGGGTGGGCTGGCACGACGCGGCGGCGCGGATCGAAGGGCCGGCCGTCGCCGACGTCGCCGACCACTTCGCGCTGCGCTGGGGAGAAGTCACGGGCGAGAAGCTGCCTGGCGGCCTCCTGGAGGAGCCGGGGAATGTGGAGCTGCAGATCGTGCGCACGGTGCCGAACAACGTCTACGACCGGCTCCCGCGCGGCGACTTCAGGATCCTCGAGAGCTACCTGCGGTCGCTGCGCTCGGCGGAACGGCTGATCTACCTCGAGAGCCAGTTCCTCTGGTCGTACGAGCTCGTGTCGGTGCTGGAGGAGAAGCTGCGCAACCCGCCTTCTGACGCCTTCCGCGTCGTCGTGGTTCTACCCGCGCACCCGAACAACGGCCAGGAGGACACGCGCGGCCAGCTCGGCGTGCTCGCAGAGGCCGACGGCGGCGCGGGCCGCTTCCTCGCCACCACGCTCTGGCAGCCCGGCGAGCCCGCGCACCCGGTCTACGTCCACGCCAAGATCGGGATCGTCGACGATCGCTGGCTCACGCTCGGCTCCGCGAACCTGAACGAGCACTCGTTCTTCAACGACACGGAGATGAACGTCGTCACGCAGGACGCGAACATCGCGCGGGCCGTGCGGCTGCGGCTCTGGGCGGAGCATCTCGGCTGCGAGCAGTCCGAGGTGGAAGGCGACCCGGCGCAGATCGTCGACGAGCGCTGGCGGCCGCTGGCGGTCGAACAGCTCGAACGGCGGCGGCGCGGCGAAGGAGCCAGTCACCGGCTCGTGCTCCTGCCGCACGTCTCGCGGCGGGCGAAGGGCATCCTCGGGCCGCTGAACGGGTTCTTCGTCGATGGTTGAGCCGCTGCTCGCGTGGTTCCGTGAGAACGGCCGCGACCTCCCCTGGCGGAGGACGCGCGACCCATATGCCATCTTGGTCTCCGAAGTCATGCTGCAGCAGACGCAGGCAGCCCGGGTCGTGCCCCGTTACGTCGCCTGGCTCGAGCGCTGGTCGACGATCGAGGCGCTGGCGGCCGCGCCGACCGCTGACGTGCTCCGCGAGTGGCAGGGGCTCGGCTACAACCGCCGCGCGCTCAACCTGCACCTCGCCGCGCGCGAGGTGGCCTCGAACGGCTGGCCGGAGGACTTGACGGCCCTGCCCGGGGTGGGGCGCTACACCGCGGATGCCGTTTCCTGTTTCGCGTTCGGCCGCGCGGTGCTGCCGCTGGACGTGAACGTGCGCCGAGTGCTCGAGCGGACCGGCTCGCCCTTCGACCACACCTGCGCGCAGGCGCTGATGGACCTCGGCGCGACGATCTGCATCGCGCGGGTGCCCCGCTGCGGTGAGTGTCCGCTGGCCGGGGCTTGTCCGTCGCGCGGGCAGCGTTTCGAGCCGCTCCGCAAGCAAGGCCGCTTCGAGGGCTCCTTTCGCCAGCGCCGAGGCGCAGCGCTCCGGGCGCTCCTCGAAGGCATCGACCCGGACGACGAGGAGGCCGTCGCGGCACTGGCCCGGGACGGGCTCGTTCCTAGCCTGTCGGACTAGGGTGGCGCATCCAGACGTTCGGCTCACGGTAGGCGCCGCGGTCGTTCTCGCGGTCGATCTCGACCGGCACGAGCGCGCCTTCGACGACGTAGCTGCCGCTCTCCGGGAACTCGAGGCCGCTCCACCGCTCGAGATCCGCGACGGTGCCTTCCGACACGAGCGAGCTCTCGGCGATGCCGAGGATCTCGGCGCCGAGCCGCTCGTGCGCGCGGAGCCACGGGTCGAAGAGCAGCCCGTCGTCCCGCCGCCACTCGACGTAGCGCTCGATCGGCGTCAGCGGGTAGCGGTGCTTCAGGCTCGGCCGGACGGGCGCAACGAGCTCCCAGCCGCGCTCGTGCGCGAGGCCGCGCATGTGCTCGAGCATCCGCCGCGAGAGGCCGCCGCGCTGGTGATCGGGGTCGATGACGATCGCGATCGCGCAGAGGCGGTCGGGCTCGTCCGCGTCGAAGCCGGTGCGCAGCGCCTCGCGCCAGGTCGCAGGCATTCCGGCGACCGGGAGCGAGTTGCCTTCGGCCAGTAGCCGGCCGTCCTCGACGAGCGCGAACTGAAAGTCGGGCCGCTCCTCGTACAGGCGTCCCCAGTTCTCGTTGGAGATCGCGTCGTGGAACACGATCTCGGGCCACGCGCGGCGGATCTGCTCGAACCCGGCGCTGCGGCGGATCTCCGCGTCGACCGGAACGATGCTCATCCGTCGAGCAGCGCGACCGCGATCGCCGCCAGCCCCTCGCCACGGCCCGTGAAGCCGAGGCGGTCGGTCGTCGTGGCCCGTACGGTCACGAGGCCCGGGGCGACCCCCATTGCATCTGCGAGCCGCTCGTGCATCTCGGCTCGGAACGGCGCGATCCGCGGAGCCTCGCCGATGAGCACGCAGTCGGCGTTGGCGAGGGTCAGGCCGAACGCGCGAACCGGTTCGACGGCGCGCGTGAGCAGATCGAGCGAGCGAGCGCCCTTCCATTCGCCGGAGTCGGACGGGAACAGCGAGCCGATGTCGCCGAGGCCGGCCGCGCCGAGCACCGCGTCTATCAGGGCGTGCGAGATGACGTCGCCGTCCGAGTGGCCGGCGAGGCCCTTGGGCGACTCGATCTCGACGCCTCCGAGGACGAGCGGCACGCCGTCGACCAGCGCGTGCGCGTCGACTCCTATGCCCACTCTCATCCCAGCGGCTCCTGCCGGCGTTCGCGTGCTTCGAAAACCGTGACGGTGTCGTAGCCGACTTCGCGCGCGAACCCGGCGGCCTTGTCGACGTCGCGGCCGACGTGCTCGGGCTGATGCGCGTCCGAGGCGAGGGTGATCGGCACGCCGCGCTCGTGGCACGCCGCGAGCAGCTCGCGGTCGGGGTAGAGCTCGCCGACGTGCTTGTGCAGCCCCGCGGCCGAGACCTCGACGCAGACGCCCGCCGCCTCGATCGCATCGGCGGTCTCGATGTGCAGGTAATGCGTTTCCTCGCCGGTTGCGCGCACGCCGAAGATCTTGACGAGATCCGGGTGCGCGAGGACGTCGAACAGGCCCGAGCGCGCGGCGTTCCGGAGCCAGACGAAGTAGCGCCGCCACGCCTCGCCGGCCGGGAGCTTCTGCGAGAGCCCCGGCTGCTGGTCGACCGGGAAGCCGTCGACGAAATGCACCGAGCCGAGCACGTAGTCCCAGGGGTAGGGCTCGAGCAGCTCCGCGACGCCGACCTCGACACCGGGGAAGTAGTCAACCTCGAGCCCGAGCTTGACCGGGAGCCCGCGGCGCTTCGCCTCTTCGACCGCGGCAACGTAGTCGTCGAGGTCGTCGGCGCAGCGCTCGAGCATCCAGGGAATCTCCCAGAGGTGCTCGCCCTGGCGGAAGTAGTAGACGTGGTCGCTGAAGCCGATCTCGTCGATCCCGTTGCGGCGGGCCTGCGCGACGTATTCCTCGGCGCGGTCGGCCGAGTACGGCCCGAGCGGCGAGTCGTCCGGCCTGCGCAGGTGCATGTGGTAGTCGACGATCACGACGGTTCGAGCCAGGACTCGACCATCGTGAGGTCGCCTGGGCTCGTGACCTTCAGAAGGCGTGGATCGCCCTCCACGACCTTCACGCGGCCTCCTCGCGCTTCGACGAGTGAGGCGCAGTCGCTCGCAGGCGAGACGTTTCCGGCGAGCGCGTCGCGCAGGACCGACGCGACGAACGCCTGCGGCGTCTGCACCGAGACGAGCTCGGCACGCGGCAGGGTCTCGACCACGCGGTCGCCCTCGACCCGCTTGATCGTGTCGCTCACCGGCTTGCCCGGCACGACGCCGTCCCAGCCCTCGCTCAGCGGCGCCAGCACGCGCTCGATCACCTCGTCGGGAAGAAAAGGACGTGCCGCATCGTGCACCAGCACCACTGCCGCGTCGTCCGCGATTTCCGCGACCGCTTTCCGCACGGACTCGGAGCGAGACGCGCCCCCGGTCACCACCGAAGAGACCTTCCCGGCTCCCAGCTCCTCCGCGAGC
>DATDMJ010000079.1:0-8114 GCA_036518855.1 Gaiellaceae bacterium
CGAAGGGGAGTTGTTGCGCATCGGCGGCTTGGAAGGTGACGCCGTCTGACGGAGCATGCTGCGCCGCAAACTCCACGACAGCCGGAT
This sequence comes from Gaiellaceae bacterium, assembly GCA_036518855.1. Classification (GTDB taxonomy): domain Bacteria; phylum Actinomycetota; class Thermoleophilia; order Gaiellales; family Gaiellaceae; genus AC-32. The sequence continues at coordinate 88 of DATDMJ010000079.1, forward strand.
TGATGTCCGTCGCGACGATCTCTGCCGTCGGCAGCGCCGCACTGATCGCGCGCGTGACGATGCCAGTCCCTGCGGCAGTCTCGAGGATCCGCTCCGGATGGAGAGCGATCACACGCGGAACCACGTGCTCCGCGTACGGCGCGAACAGCAGCGGGCCCATGTATCGGTCGTACAGGGCTGGAGCCGAATGCTTGAAGAGGTCAGTCTCCGCCACGGCAGCCAGACTTTCACGCCACTCGCTGCTTGGTCAACCGCGCCGAGCATCAGACCGTAGAGTCGCACGGTGGCCTACGACGTCGTCCGTCCCGACGAGTTCCAGTGGCTCACGCGCCCCCATGAGCCAGGCGAGCCGGCTCGGCATGTCGCCGAGCTGAGCGACCGAGCGGGCTTCGCTCACGTACGCGGCAACGTCTGGCGCTACGAGCCCGGCGCGAAGGGACGCCGCCACCGGCATCCGACCCAGGAGGAGACGTTCGTCGTCCTCGCCGGCACGCTCTCGTTGTACGTCGGCGAGCCGCCAGAGCGCGTCGACGTGCCGGCCGGTGGGCTCGTCCGCGTCGACCCCGGCACGCCGCTCCAGTCCGCGAACCACGGCGACGAGGACCTGCTCGTCTACGCGTACGGCTATCCGCCGGAGAGCGAACGCGCGGAGCTGCTCGACTCCGCGCTCGACACGTAAGAGACGCCGAGCAGCCGACACGAAGGCGGCAAGCCAACTCGAAAGGAAGGTCGCCATGAGTACCACGCTCGAGCATTCGACCGCTGCGGCACCACAGCGGGCCGTGCGCACTCTGGACGTCGCCCGAACCGACCCGCGCTACCAGGCCTACCTGCTGCTGCGGGTCGCCTTCACCGTCGCACCCATCGCCTTCGGGCTCGACAAGTTCGCGAACCTGATGGTCCACTGGCCCAGGTACCTCGCGCCCTGGATCAACAACATCGCGCCGGGTAGCGGGCAGGACCTCATGTACTTCGTCGGAGCGGTGGAGATCGTCGCCGGGCTCGTCGTCCTGGTGAAGCCGCGCTACGGCGCCTATCTCGTCGCCGCCTGGCTCGCGGGCATCGTCGTCAACCTCCTGAGCTACCCCGGCTGGTACGACGTGGCTCTGCGCGACTTCGGCCTGCTGCTCGGCGCGCTCACGCTCGCGCGGCTGGCCTCCGTCTACGACCCGCCGATCCGGTGGCGCCGCTGATGCGAGCCCGGATCGAGGAGAAGCGCGAGGTCGCGAAAGGCACGCTGCTCGTCGTCTTCGACCTGCTCGGAGAGGAAGTCGACTTCCAGCCGGGCCAGTACTTCTGGGTCACGCTGCTCGACCCGCCCTACGACGACGAGAAGGGCCCTCGCCGCCACATCTCGGTCGTCACCTCTCCGAACGAGCGCGGCGTGCTCGGTCTCTGCACGCGCCTCCGCGACAGCGCGTTCAAGCGCTCGCTCGCAGAGCTCCCGGTCGGTGCGGAGGTCGACGTCGAGCAGCCGAAGGGCAGCTTCGTCCTCCCGGCGGAGACCGATCTCCCCTACGTCTTCATCGCGGGCGGCATCGGGATCACCGTCTTCCGCAGCATGCTCCGCTACATCGCCGAGGAGAGGCTGCCCCACGATGTGACACTCGTCTATTCGAACCGCGACCGCGAGTCCGCCCCCTTCCTCGACGAGCTGTCACAGGACGGGCTGCGCGTCGTGCTGACGATGACCGACGACCCCGGCTGGGAGGGCGAGACGAGACGGATCGGCCCCGAGCTCCTGCGTGACCACCTCGGCGACGATCTCGGCTCGTTCCGCTACCTGATCGCCGGCCCGCCCGGGATGGTCGAAGGCGTGGCCGGTCAGCTGCGGGATGCGGGAGTCCCGGACGAGCTGATCGTCTCGGAGCGCTTCAGCGGGTACTAGGTAAGAACGGGTCGCTGCCCGGCACTAACTGCATGTGAGGACCGAGTTGTCAGCGAACCTGGAGCGTGACGGGATCGTCGAGTGGCGGCGGAAGCAGCTGCTCGCGGCGGGATTCGCGTTCCCGCTGGCGGCTCGACTCGCCGCGGACGGGCGCTACGACCTGCACGCCCTGATCGGGCTCGTCGAACGGGGCTGCCCGCCCGAGCTCGCTTCGAGAATCCTCGCCCCGCTCGAGGAGGCGGCATGAGCGCCGGTGCCGCTACGGTTGGCCGCGCGCTCGTGCGACCAGCCGAGAATCCCGCCGCACCGACCCTCTCGCTCGACCCGGAGTCGCGCGAGTGGCTGCGCGACCTTCGAGCCGAGGGGGCCGCGCGCTCCGAAGCCGTCGACCGCCTGCACGGGCTCCTGCTCCGCGCGGCGCACTTCGAGGTGAACCGCCGCCGACCCGGGCTGCCGCACCTGCGCGGCAACGAGCTCGACGAGATCGCGCTCGAGGCCGCAGACGACGCCATGATGAGCGTGCTGGCGCGGCTGGACGACTTCCGCGGCGCCAGCCGCTTCAGCACCTGGGCGTACAAGTTCGCGCTGCTCGAGGCGGCCGTGAAGCTGCGCAAGCGCGCCTGGCAGGGGCGCGAGGTGCCGCTCGAACCGGAGACCTGGGGGCTGTTCGCGAGCGCGTCGCCCGGCCCCGCGACCGAGGCCGAGCAGAGCGAGCTGCTGGCGGCGCTCAAGGACGGCATCGCCGAGGCGCTGACGCCGCACCAGCGCAACGTCCTCGTCGCGCTGGCACTCAACGGCGTGCCGATCGACGTGCTCGCCGAGCGCCTCGGAACGACGCGGGGCGCCCTGTACAAGACCTTGCACGATGCGCGGCAAGAGCTGCGCCGCCATTTGGAGAAGACCGGGCTGTCGCTCGAGTCATGGTTGGAGGGAGAGAGCTGATGAAGCGTCCGGAGCTGAAGCAGGCGCTCGCCAGGCTGCTCGGGCCCACCGGGCCCGAGGTCGGCTGCGACGAGTGCTTCGACCGTCTCGACGAGTACGTGGAGCTCGAGGTCGCGGGCCGCGACGCCGACGCGGCGCTGCCCGGCCTGCGCGCCCACCTCGCCGGATGCCCGGCTTGCCGCGAGGAGCACGAGAGCCTGCGCGCACTCGTCGGCGGCGAGCAGGCGTAAGAACCGCCGCGACGGCGACACAAACGGGTTATGGAGCACGCGAGCTTCTACGGCCTGCCGTTGCTGGCCGCGCCCGGCGAGGTGATGACGCCGAGACCCGCGACCGAACAGCTCGTCGCCGCGGCCGCCCGGCGCATCGGCACCGGCTTCGCCCGAGTGGCCGACGTGGGCACGGGTTCCGGCGCGATCGCCGTCTCTCTGGCCCTGGCCGCTCCGCGCGCGGAGATCTGGGCGAGCGACGTCAGTGCCGCCGCCGTTCTGCTGGCCCGCGCGAACGCGCATCGCTTCGGCGTCGACGACCGCGTGCACGTCGTGCACTGCGATCTGCTCGAGGAGCTCCCCGGCGGACTGGACCTGATCGTGGCGAATCTCCCGTACCTCCCTCGTGGGGAGGATCGCCCCGAGCTCGCCGGGGAGCCCGAGCAGGCGGTGTACGCCGACGGCGACGGCCTCGACCTGTACCGCCGCCTGCTCGCCGAGGCACGCGGGAAGCTCGCGCCCGAGGGCGCGATCGCGATCCAGTTTCACCGCCGCGTATTCTTCGCCCGGTGCGGGGAGCTCTCGGGGACGGCGCCGGCGGTCGAAGCAGTCGCCTAGTGGCGGCCGGGCTCGGCGCATACACGCCGGTTCCGCTCCGGTTCACCTGGCTCGGCGAAGAGGAGGCCGTCGAGCGGTCGCGGGCATTCCTCGAGCTCATGCGCGAGCGGCGTTCCGTGCGCCACTTCTCGACGGAACCCGTGCCGCCCGAGCTGATCGAGAACGCGCTCCGCGTCGCCGGCAGCGCGCCCTCGGGTGCGAACCAGCAGCCCTGGACGTTCGTGGTCGTCTCCGATCCGGAGGTCAAGGCCCGAATCCGCGTTGGCGCCGAGCACGAGGAGGAGCTGCTCTACAGGGAGCGGGCGAGCGAGGAGTACCTCGAGGCGCTCGAGCCGATCGGCACCGACTGGAGCAAGCCGCACATCACCGAGGCGCCGTACCTGATCGCCGTCTTCGAGCAGGCCTGGAGCCTCGACGAGGACGGCGAGAAGCACAAGCACTACTACGTGCGGGAGTCGGTGGGCATCGCGGTCGGATTCCTCCTGGCCGCGCTGCACGAGGCCGGGCTCGCCACGCTCACGCACGCGCCCTCGCCGATGGGCTTCCTGAAAGAGATCCTCGGCCGGCCGGAGAGCGAGCGCCCGTTCCTGCTGATCCCCGTCGGCTATCCGTCGGCGGACGCCGAGGTGCCGCTCCTCGAGAAGAAGGCTCTCGAGGACATCGCAGAGTTCATCTAGACGTCGATGCCCGAGACCTCGTGCGGGACGTACGGCTCCTCGAGCCGGACGATCTCGTCTTCGGTCAGCGAGAGCTCCGCGGCGGCGAGCGCGTCGTCGAGGTGCTCGGGCTTGGTCGCGCCGACGATCGGCGCCGTGACGCCGGGCTTGTGCAGCAGCCAGGCGAGTGCGACCTGGGCCATCGGCATGCCGCGCGCGCCCGCGACTTCCGCGGCCCGGTCGACGACCGCGAAGTCGAGCTCCGGCTCGTAGAGGCTGTCGCCGAACGGATCGGTCTTCGCGCGCGTCGTCAGGCGCTCGCCCTCGCGCGTCTTCGTGCCGGCGAGCAAGCCACGCGCGAGCGGGCTCCACGGGATCACCCCCACGCCCTGGTCGATGCACTGCGGGATCATCTCCCGCTCCTCCTCGCGGTAGACGAGGTTGTAGTGGTTCTGCATCGAGACGAACCGCGTCGAAGCTACTCGCTGGGCCTTCGCGAACTGCCACGCCCACATGCTGCTCGCGCCGATGTAGCGCGTCTTGCCCGAGCGCACGACGTCGTGCAGCGCCTCCATCGTCTCCTCGATCGGGGTCAGCGGATCCCAGCGGTGGATCTGGTAGAGGTCGACGTAGTCGAGGCCCAGCCGCTCGAGCGATGCGTCGATCGAGGCGAGGACGTGCTTACGCGAGAGGCCGCGCCCGTTCTCGCCCGGCATCGTGCGGCCGTGCACCTTCGTCGCGACGACGTACTCCTCGCGCATCCCGAAGAGCTTCTTCAGCAGGCGGCCGGTGACGACCTCGCTCTGCCCGCCGTTGTAGACGTCCGCGGTGTCGAAGAAGGTGATCCCGCCGTCGACGGCGCGGCGCACGATCGGTTCCGCGTCGGGCTCGTCGAGCGCCCACTCGCGGCTCTCGTGCCTGCCGTAGCTCATCATCCCGAGGCACAGCCGCGAGACGCGCAGCCCCGTCCGGCCGAGATTCACGTAGTCCATGCCCTTACTCTGTCAGAGGCATCTCCGCGCGCGCCGCACGCGAAGTCGCGAGCCGGGCAATGCAGAGGTCAGGGCGGACGAAGATGTCCAGGCCTTCGACCTCGAGGTCGCTGCCGAGGGCGTTGAGCGCGCCGGAGATCAGCCCCTCGTGCACGGGGCAGACGACTTCCGGGTGGGCCTCCGCGAGCTCGTGGAACGGGCAGCGGTGCATGTGGATCTCGTGGCCGTCCGCCGCGGGCGCGAAGCCCTGCTGCTCGAGGAGCTCGACGACCACCTCGACCGCCTCGTCGTCGGTGGCCTTCGTCAGCGGCTCGCGGGCCACGAGGTAGTGGCCCCAGGCGCGGCCCGCCTCTTCCGCACGCGCTGCGCCGTCGTCGAGCCCAGAGAGCGCCCCGGCGAAGATCGTGGCCAGCAAGCGGTGCTCGTCGGCAGCGCGGCCGGCGCCCTCGCGCGTCAGCGTGTAGAGGATCCGCGGGCGCCCCGGTTTGCTCCGCGCCGCGGGCTGCGAGCGGACGATCCCCGCGTCCGCGAGGATCCCGAGGTGCCAGCGCACGGTGTTGGGATGGAGTTCGAGCAGCCGCGCCAGCTCGGCCGCGTCCAGCCCGTCCGGCTGAGAGCGCAGCTCTTCCACGATTCGACGGCGACGCTCATCCGCGAGGGCCCGGTGACGTGCGGTCGGCGCGTCCATTTCTCCGAAGATTATCGGCCTTTCAAAACCGCGGATCCGTAGAAAGCCGCATCGGGTTTGCGGTTCCGCGGGGTAGTGGCCGCTCGGAGTTGTTCCTACGGTTCTTGTGAAAACGTCACAAGGAGACAGGCATGACCACTCATCCCCTCGCCCACAGCTCGCGTGTCCCGGCAGACCGGGACTCCGCCGCGCTGGTCAAGATCGTCGCGCTCTTCCTCGGGATCGCGGTCGGCGTGCTCTTGCCGATCGCCGTCTGGATGGGCGCCTCGGCTCAGGACGCGCGCAACGACGCGCGCAAGGCGGCTGCCGCCGCCCCTGCCGCAGCCGCCGCAAATCCCGGCATGGCCATGCCGGCCACGGCCTCCGAGGGCCAGACCGCGAGCCCGAGCTTCGCCGGCCTCGCACCGGCGAACGCCCCGGCGCTCGCAGCAGCGCACCGCGCCTACCCGGCCGTCCTCCCCTCGGTTGAAGCCGGCCCGGTGCTGAACGTGCACCTCGGCATCAGTCACCGCGTCCTCGACATCGCGCCAGGCATCAGGTACGAGGCCTGGACCTTCAGCGGCGGCGTCCCCGGCCCGGTGATCCACGCGCGCCAGGGCCAGACGGTGCGCGTGACGCTGACCAACAACGCGCCGATGCCGCACTCGGTCGACTTCCACGCCGCCCGCGTGGCGCCGAACGTCGACTTCGCCGACATCTCGCCCGGCAAGTCGTTCACCTTCAGCTTCAAGGCGACCGACCCCGGAGTCTTCATGTACCACTGCGGCACCAAGCCGGTGCTCGCACACATCGCCAACGGGATGTACGGCGCGATCGTCGTCGACCCGGCGAACCCGAAGCTGCTCCCGCCGGTTCACCACTCCTACGTGCTCGTCTCGGGTGAGTGGTATCTCAACGCGCCCGGGCTGAAGCAGCCGGCCGCGCTCGACATGGTGAAGGCGCACCAGATGACGCCCGACTGGGTGACCTGGAACGGCTACGCGAGCCAGTACGTCACGCATCCACTGACCGCCCACCCCGGGCACACCGTCCGCTTCTACGTGGTCGACGCTGGACCGAGCCTCAACACCGACTTCCACGTCGTGGGCACGGTGCTCCAGCGTGCCTGGGTCGACGCGGCAGTCACCGACCCGCCCGAGCACGGCGTCCAGACGGTCACCGTCCCGGCCGGCGGCGGCGGGATCTTCGACGTCACGATCGACAAGCCGGGGCTCTACCCCTTCGTCACGCACTCCTTCGCGAGCGTGGACATGGGCGCCGTCGGCCTGCTCAACGTCGGCGACGTCAAGGGCACGATGAGCCACTAGTCGGAATCAGCGGGGCTCAGACGGAGCAGCGGGCGTGCCCGCCGCTCCGTCGCGGAGGCTGGTATCACTCGCGCCGTGACTGCGACGCCGCTCGAGGTCTTGGAGCAGGTCCCGCTGTTCGAGGAGCTCGATTCTGGAGAGCTGCAGTCGGTCGCGGACGCGATGCACGAGGCGAACGTTCCGGCTGGGGCGGTCGTGACCGCGGAGGGCGGCCAAGGCGACGGCTTCTTCATGATCGACCGTGGCGAAGCGGAGGTGACCGTCGAGGGCCGACCGCGCGCGACGCTGACCGCCGGCGACTACTTCGGGGAGATCGCGCTCCTGATGGGCTCCGACCGCACGGCCACCGTCACCGCGACGACCGACCTCCACTGCTACGCGCTGACGCCCTGGGACTTCCGCGCGCTCGTCGAGGGGAATCCCTCGATCGCCTGGAAGGTGCTGCAGTCGATGGCGGCGCGGCTAGCTACCAGCGCGTAGCCGGATCACCACGGAGCAGGTCTCGCCGCCCTCCAGGCACGAGTGCGTCTCGCACTCGACCGCCTCGGCGCGCACGCCGCGCACGCCGCGCTCGACCAGCCCGGCCCACATGCCGCGGTCGATGTGCGCGGCCACCGGAGCCTCCGCGACCAGGGGTCGAAGCGGGCAGGTGGGCGTGTTGATCACCGCGGTGTCTCCCTCGATCCGGTCGAGCGCCGCCTGAAAGCCGAGTGAACGGACCGCGGCG
>DATDMJ010000080.1:0-12299 GCA_036518855.1 Gaiellaceae bacterium
CCTCGCTCGAGCTCCTCGTGCCGGCGTCTCGCGGCGCCGAGCTCCCGCCAGACGGTGCGAAGCTCTTGCCGCCGCTGGGCCTGCTCCTCCCCCGCGAACGCGTCGAGGACGTCGAGCTGGTACGACCGGCGCGCGAGCCGGCGCTGCTCGAACTGCCCGGACATCGCGATCAGCCGCTCGCCGGCGGCGGCGAGGTCCTCCCGCGCCGCGCCGCGCCCCCAGGCGTAGGCCCGCGTGCGCCCGTCGGCGAAGACGCGGCGCGCGAGCACGAGCCCCTCCTCGTCCTCCGGCCGCAGGTCGACGAGAGCGGCGAGGCTCTCGTCCTCGAAGAAGGCGGGCGGCAGGTCGAGCTCGGCTTCGACGTACGCTTCCTGCGCGTCCGGACCGACGAACGCCGCGTCGCCGCGGCTGCCGAGCAGGAGCCCGATCGCCTGGGCGAAGATCGTCTTGCCCGCGCCGGTCTCGCCCGTGACCGCGTTCAGTCCTGGTGCGAAGGCAAGCTCCGCCTCGCGGATCAGGACGAGGTTCTCGATCCGGAGGCGCCGGAGCACGGCCTGGATGCTACGCCGAGAACGCGCGTGGGGCGATCCGCTCAAACGGCCGGTGGTGGGCCGTTGCCCTCAGATATGCACACGCGCGCGCCCCTGGGTGGGAGGGGGATTGGGACGGTACCTGGCTTCGCGCACGCGAATGCGCCGATTGCGTGCCGATTCGTCCCAGCGTGGCTGCGGGACGGGAGCGGTTACGTCGAGAAGATCCGCCGATAGCGGCTGAAGAACGTGCTCTCGGGCAGCGTCGCCAGCAGGCTGTGCTGCTCCCCGAGCTCCATCGTCACCTCGCTCCCGGGAGCAAGCTCGTCCACGCGGTGCCCGTCGACGAGCACGGTCGCGGAGACGTCCTCGGTGCGATTCACCACCGCGAGCTCCCGCCCGCGCGGAACGACGAGCGGCCGCGCGTGCAGCGAGTGCGGCGCCACGAACGTGACCGCCATCGCCTCGAGCCCCCACACGAGCACCGGCCCGCCGTTCGAGAGGTTGTAGGCCGTCGACCCCGAGGGCGTCGAGCAGATGAGCCCGTCGCAGGGCTGGACGCCCAGGTCTTCACCGCCGACCGCCCACCCGAGCTCGATCATCCGTCCGAGCGACGAGCTGGTCACGACCACGTCGTTCACGGCGAGCCAGCCGCCCGCGCCCGTCCGTGCGCCGAGCGCCGGGAGCTCGACGACCCGGTAGTCGCCCGTGAACGCGCGCCGCAACCCGTCCTCCAGCTCCTCCGCCTGAACCGCCGCGAGGAACCCGACCCGCCCGAAGTTGACTCCGAGCACCGGGACCCCCGTTCCGAGGAACCGCCGCAACGCGCGCAGCATCGTCCCGTCGCCTCCGAGCACGACCGCGAGATCGGCGCCCGCGTTGCCGCCGTCCGCCGAAGCGAGGCCGTGCTTCTCCACCTCGTCCTCGGCGAACAGGAGGTCGACGTCGAGCTCCTCGGCCAGCGACTGCAGGCGCCCCAACGCGACCCCGATGGTCTCGGGCTTGCCGTGCGTGATGACCGCGACCCGGCTCACGTCACCTGATTGCTTCGTCGATCCAGCGCTCGAGCTCATCTGGGAGCTCCGGCCGCTCGCGGTGGACGAGGTGCAGGAAGAACTCGCGGTTTCCCTTCGGGCCGGGCAGGCCGGAGTCTACGACGCCGACGACCTGCGCCTTCCACGCAAGAGCTGCGGAGGCGGTCTCGCCCAGGACGCGGCGCCACACCTCGGGGTCGCGAACCACGCCGCGCTGCGTCTCCCCCCGCCCGGCCTCGAACTGGGGCTTCACGAGCACGAGTGCCTGCCAGCCCGGCGCGGCCAGGTCGAACGCTGGCGGCAGTGCCTTGCGCACGCTGATGAATGAGACGTCGCACGTGACGAGCTCCGGCGCGAACGGCAGGTCCTGCAGCTCACGCGCGTTCACTCGCTCAAGCACCGTCACGCGCGGATCGTCGCGAAGGCGCGGATGGAGCTGGCCCCTGCCGACGTCGAGCGCGATCACGCGCGCAGCCCCGCGCTGCAGGAGCACGTCGGTGAAGCCGCCGGTCGAGGCGCCGACGTCGAGGCAGTCCCGGCCTGCCGGGTCGACGCCTAGCGCGTCGAGGGCGTGTGCGAGCTTCTCCCCGCCCCGTGAGACGTACGGCGGGGGCGATTGCACCGTGAGCTTCGCCGACTCGTCCACCTGCTGCCCCGCCTTCTCGTAACCCGGAACGAGCCCGGCGAGCACGAGCGCCTGCGCCTGGGCGCGGCTCTCGGCGAGCCCTCGCTCGACCAGCAGCACGTCGAGACGCTTCTTCACGGTACGACGCTGAGCACGGCATCCCAGGCGAGCTCGGAAGCCACGACCCCGAGCGCGGTCGTGTCGAGCAGCGGGTCGCTCTCGACAGCGCCCGTCGAGATCGCGAAGAGCACGTCGCCGTCCTCGAGCGCGTGGAAGGGCTGGATCGCCCGCGCCATCGACGCGTGCACCTGCCGGCCGAGCGTGCGGAGCTGTCTCGGGTCGAGCGCGAGGTCGGTGACGACGACCGTCAGCGTCGTGTTGCCGGGCGGCGGGCGCACAGGCCTCCCCGCGGCGAGCCGCTCGTCCACCGTCGGCGCCAGCGCCCGCCGCAGGCCGCTCTCCCGGTCGTAGTGGCCTCGCACCACGTTGCCGCCGCGGTCGACGATCGCTCCGACCGCATTGACGACCGTGAAGACCGCGACGCGGGTCCCGGCCGCGTGCCGGAACGCACCTCCCTGCCCGGCAGGCTCGCCTTCCTCGTATGCAAAGAGCTTGCCCGCCGTTGCCGACCGCCCGGCGCCGCGGGTACCCAGGGGGAAAACCCCGGGCTTCGCTGCGCGCAGCGCCGCCCTGCCGAGCTCCTTGTCCGGATAGACCGCGTTGTCGCGCGGGCCCCAGTCGAAGATGATCGCGCCCGCGACGAGTGGAATCTGCAGCCAGTCCGTGCGGTACTCGCGCCGCGCGAGCAGCTCCGCCGCGACCCCGGCCGCAGCCTCGAGCCCGTACAGCGATCCGCCCGCGAGGCAGACGGCGTCGACGAGCTCGATCCCGGCACCGCTGACGGCGGGCGAGCCGCCGCGCACGTCGATCGAGCACGCGGCCGGGCCGCCCGGGAACAGGAAGACCGTGCAGCCGGTCGGCCCCTCGTCGTACTCCGCAACGCCGATCTCCAGCCCCGGGAGCTCGAATCGCAGCTCGGGCCCGTCGAAGGCGGTGCGCGGAACGAGCTCCGTGGTGTCGTTCGAGAGTCGCGCCACTCAGGAAGTGCGTGCGGCCAGTCCGGTGACGATCCCGGCGAGGATGTACGTGTCGGCCGGCACTTCCGCCAGCCGCGCCTGCGCGCGCTCCGCCGTCTCGTCCGCGAGCGCCCGCGCGCCCTCCGGCCCGCGCTCGAGCAGGTAGCCGTCCTCGTCGAGGATGTCGTCGACGATCTGGAAGAGCAGCCCGACCTCGTCCGCGAACGCACGCCACGGCGCCTGCTCGCGTTCCGGCACGTCGGCGACCCAGAGCGCGCAGGCGACGGGCGCGGCGAAGAGCCGCCCGGTCTTCAGCCGGTGCAACGAGGCGAGATCCTGCTCGCCGCCGGTGATGTCGAGGTACTGGCCGCCGATCATCCCGAGCGTCGCCTGGACGAGTTCGCGCGCCACGTGCGGCGTCGGGTAGCTCAGGGCGAGACGGAGCGCCTCCGCGAGCAGCGCGTCGCCGGCGAGGATTCCTGTCCCCTCGCCGAACTCGGCCCAGGTGCTGGGACGGCCGCGCCGTACCGCGTCGTCGTCCATCCCGGGGAGGTCGTCGTGGACGAGGGAGAAGTTGTGCACGAGCTCGACGGCCGCGGCTGCCGGGAGGGCCGCCTCCGGTTCGGCGCCCGCCGCCTCGGCCGTGGCGAGGCAGAGCATTGGGCGGACGCGCTTGCCGCCGCCCGCGAGCGCGTACCGCAGCGAGCGCTCGAGCCCGCCAAGCTCCGGAGTCAGCGCCAGGTCGTCGAGATACGGCTCGATCAGTTCGAGCAGCTCTTCGGGGGTGCTCACGGCGATTCCGCCTCCCGTTTCGCCTGCTGGAGCTGCGACTCTACTTCCTTCGCGATCTCGCTCAACTCCTGGAGCACCTCGATCGCCTCGTCGGGATCGCTCGTCTGCTCGAGGCGGGCGCGGGTCTGCTCGAGCCGGTCGAGTAGCGCCTCCGCGTTCTTCAGCCGCTCCTCGGCACTCATGCCGTCGTCTCGCGCACTATGCGACCGAGTATGCCGTTGACGAGCCGGCCGGCGTCCTCGGAGGAGTAGCGCTTGGCGAGGCTCACCGCCTCGTCGATCGCGACCTCGAGCGGCACCTCGCCGCGGTCGAGCTCGAGCAGGGCCAGGCGGAGGATGTTCCGCTCCAGCGCGCCGAGGCGGTCGGCGGTCCACTCGTCCGAGGCCTCGGTGATCCGGCGGTCGAGCTCCTCGTGCTGCTCGACGACGGCCTCGGCGAGCTCGCGCGAGAACTCGTCGACCTCGCCCTCGTAGAGCGACGCGAGCTCCTGTCCGGTGACGTCCCATTGGTAGAGCAGGACGAGCGCGGTCCTGCGCGCGGCGCGGCGGCCGGCCATCAGCTGGCGAGGGCCGGCAGCGCAGCGGCGGCCTCGGCGAGGTAGTCGGTCGAGTAGCGGCCGTTCGCGAAACCCTCGCTGCGCAGAACGTCGATCGCGAGCGCGCGCGTCGTCGGGATGCCGTCGAGCTGGAGCTCGCCCAGAGCGCGCAGGGTGCGGGCGATCGCCTCGGGCCGCGACTCGTCCCAGACGATCAGCTTGCCGAGCAGCGAGTCGTAGTGCGGGGGCACCGAGAGCCCTTCCTCGACATAGGTGTCCAGCCGGATGCCCGGCCCGAGCGGTGGGCGGAAGCGCGTGATCACGCCCGGGCTCGGAATGAAGTCGCGGGCGGGATCCTCCGCGTTCAGCCGCACCTCGATCGCGTGCCCGCGCCGTTCCGCACGTCCGGTGCGCGCCAACCGCTCCCCCGCCGCGATGCGCAGCTGCTCCCGGACGATGTCGAGCCCGGTGACCAGCTCGCTGACGGGGTGCTCTACCTGCAGCCGCGCGTTGAGCTCGATGAAGTAGAAGGCGCCGTCGCGGCCGAGCAGGAACTCGAAGGTGCCGGCGTTTCGGTAGCCGATCGCGTGACAGGCGCGCTCGGCGGCGGCTTCCATCTCCTCGCGCCGGTCTTCGGTGAGCGCCGGCGAGGGCGACTCCTCGATCAGCTTCTGGTGCCGGCGCTGGATCGAGCATTCGCGCTCGCCGAGGGTGAGCACGCCGCCCTCGCCGTCCGCGAGCACCTGGATCTCGACGTGCCGCGCCGGCGAGACGGCCTTCTCGAGGTAGAGGCTCCCCTTGCCGAAGGCCGCCTCGGCCTCCATCGCAGCGGTGCCGAACGCCGCCTCGAGCTCGCCCGGATCGGTGACCAGCCGCATGCCCTTGCCGCCGCCGCCCGCGCTCGCCTTGAGCAGGACCGGGTAGCCGGTGTCCTCGGCAGCCTCCCGGGCCTCCTCGAGGTTGGTCGCTCCCTCGGTGCCAGGGACGACGGGGACATCGGCGGCGCGCATCTCCGCCTTGGCCTGCACCTTGTCGCCCATCCGCGCCATCACGTCCGCGCCCGGGCCGACGAACACGAGGTCGTTGTCCGCACAGGCCTCGACGAACGCGGGGTTCTCGGCGACGAAGCCCCAACCCGGATGGACTGCCTCGCAACCGGTCGTCGTCGCGGCCGCGATCAGCGACGGGATGCGGAGGTAGCTCTCGTTGGCCTGCGGGGGGCCGATACAGACGGCGCGGTCGGCAAGCTTGACGTGCAGGGCGTTCTCGTCGGCGGTGGAGTAGACCGCGACCGCTTCGACGTCCGACTCGTGCAGCGCGCGAATGACGCGCACGGCGACCTCGCCCCGGTTGGCGACCAGCACGCGATTGAACATCAAACTGCGTCGAGCGGCGGGGCCGAGGAGACGGGCTCGAGCTCGAACAGGAGCTGGCCGTACTCGACCGGCTCCGCGTTGCGCACGTGGATCGCTCGCACGATCCCGGCCGCATCGGCCTTGATCTCGTTCATCAGCTTCATGGCCTCGAGAATGCAGAGCGTCTGCCCCGGACCGACCGTGTCGCCCTCCTCGACGAACGGCGGCGCGCCCGGCTGCGGTGCGCGGTAGAAGACGCCGACCATCGGCGCCTCGACTCGGACGAAGCCATTCGACTGGGGCATCGGCAGCGGGGCGCCCGGCTCGGCGGCGGCGCCGGCCGATGCCGCGAGCTGGGGCTCGAGCGGCTCGGGCGTCCGGCGCACCGAGACACGCATGCCCGAGTCCTCGATCGTCACCTCGCCGACGCCGGACTCCTGGACGATTCGGACGATCTCGCGGATCCGCTCGGCACGGGTCTGGTCGACGCCCCCCGCCGTGAGGCCTTCCTCCCCCTGCGCCCGGCCGCGGATCGTCTGCAGGAGCGGCCGCGCCTCCTCCCCGAACAGGGCCAGCAGCAACAGCTCTTCCTCGCTGGACGCAAGCCCTTCGGCTTCCGCGCGCAGCTCTTCGAGGTCGACGGGGACGTCGTCGGGTGGCGACCCGCCCGAGACGAGTTGTACCGCGCGCCTGACCGCAGGGTCGATCGGCCCCGGCGGGCTGCCGAAGCGCCCCTCGATCAGGCCGCGCAGCTCGTCGACGACGGTCTGGTAGCGCGAAGCCGAGAGCACGTGCACCAGGGCCTGCGAGCCGAGGACCTGCCCGATCGGCGCGGCGAGCGGCGGCCAGCCGACCTCTTCGCGGATCCGAGCGAGCTCGTCCAGCACCTCGTCGAGCCGGTCGCCGTTGCCCAGCACCCGCAGATTGGCGTCGAGGGCGGCGACGAGGCCCGACGGCAGCTTGTGCTCGGCGGCGCGGACGGCGATTCGCGGCGCCAGTGGCGTCACCGGCTCGTCCCCGATGTGCTCGTCGACGAGCTCGGAGGCGCGCCAGAGCGCTTCGACATCCACGCCGGTCTCGAGCCCGAGCCCGGCGAGCGCGGCGGCGATCGCCTCGCCCGAGACGCGGTGGATCGTCAGTGCGACCGGATAGACCGCGCACGCGATCAGGTCGGCGCCGCCACGCGCTGCCTCGAGCCCGGCGGCGAGCGCGTTGCCCGCGGCGCCCTGGCAGTAGAGGCCCACCGGTAGCCCGCTCGCTTCGGCGAGTGTCGCGGCGAGTTCCTGGGCGCGGTGAGGCTGCAGCGCTCCCGACGGGTCGTGGACGAGAACGCGCGTCGCGCCGAGGTCGGGCAGCTTGCGCGCTTGCTCGACCAGCGTCTCGGTCTCGCCCGCGTGACTGGAGCCATAGACGAGGCCCGCGTCGAACTCCTTGCCGGCCGCGTTGATCGCCTCACCCGCCTCGCGCAGGTTCTCGACGTCGTTCAGCGGGTCGTGGAGCCGGAAGACCTCGATTCCGCTCTCCGCCGCCGAGGCGACGAAACGTCTGGCGAAGTCGCTCCCGACCGGGCGCGAGCCGACGAGGAACCGTCCCCGGAGCGCCATCGCGAGCGGGGTCTGGGCGCGCGAGTTGAGGGCTCGGATCCGCTCCCACGGGCTCTCGACGCCGCGCCGGACCGCCGTGTCGAAGACGCCGCCGCCGGAGACCTCGAGGTATGCGAACCCGGCTTTGTCCAGAACCTCCGCGAGCTCGAGCAGGTCGGCGGTCGGCATCCGGCCGGCGAGCGGCTCCTGGCCGAGCAGCCGGATCGTCGTGTCGACGAGCACGGGCATGGCGCGGAGACTAGCGCCGCGCGGTCGGGGCGTGCCGCGCGCGGGAGCCGGTGGCCACCAACCTCCTCCCCACTGCGAGCGTATCGTCGAAGTGCGCACGAGTGGGGAACGGGAACGTGAACGAAGCGTGCCGTTTGCTCCCCGGAGCGGTTTCGCGAACACCCCGGCTGGGCCGACCGATGAGCCCTGCGTCCGCTCGAAGTCTCAGTTGCAGGAGGGCCGCTCCAGCCGGTGCCCACGAGACCCAGGGAGGCGAGATGACTGAGACGACGGGAACTGACGCGTGGCCAGGCGGGATCGCCGCGATCACGCTGTTCGTCGAGGACCTGGAAGCGGCGAAGCGCTTCTACGAGGAGGTGTTTCGGCTACCCGTCTTCTACGAGGACGAGAACTCGACCGTGTTCAGATTCGGTGAGACGCTCGTCAACCTGCTCCAGGCGAGCGAGGCGCCGAGCCTCGTCGAGCCTGCGAACGTGGCGCCCGCCGATGCCGGCGTCCGCTTCCAGTTCACCCTCGGCGTCGAGGACGTCGACGGCACGTGCGACGAGCTGAGACGGCGCGGCGTCGAGCTCCTCAACGGGCCGATGGACCGCCCCTGGGGCGTCAGAACCGCCAGCTTCCGCGATCCCGGCGGTCACATCTGGGAGATCGCCACGTAACGGCGTGTCGCGCCTAAGCCCGCGAGATGTAGCGGCCTTCACGCGGGTCGACCCTGATCCGGTCGCCCGGGTTCACGAAGAGCGGAACCTGCACGACCGCGCCGGTCTCGAGCGTCGCAGGCTTCGTCACGTTGGAGACGGTGTCGCCACGCACGCCCGGGTCGGTCTGGGCCACCGCGAGCTCGACCGCCGAGGGCATCTGCACGCCCGAGGGACGGTCGTCGACCCACAGGATCTGGACGTTGCTCGAGGGCTCCATGTACGGCAGCGCATCCTCGACGGCCGCGTGGGAGAGCGAGAACTGCTCGTACGTGCCGGTGTCCATGAAGACGACCTCGTCGCCCGCGTCGTAGAGGTACTGGACGTCCTTCACCTCGGTGCGGACGCGCGGGAACTTCTCGCCGGCGCGGAAGGTCTTGTCGACCACGGCGCCGGTGTCCAGGTTGCGCAGGCGCGAGCGGACGAAGGCGCCGCCCTTGCCGGGCTTGACGTGCTGGAACTCCAGGATGCGCCAGACCGAGCCGTCGAGCCCGATGTGCATCCCGTTCTTGAACTGGTTCGTGTTGACGGTCTCTGCCACGGCGGCGAGTCTAGTCAACCGTTACGAGTTCCTTGGTGAAGCTCGTGAGGATCTCCGGACCGTCGTCGGTGACGATCACCAGGTCCTCGATCCGGATGCCGCCCTCGCTCTCGAGGTAGATCCCCGGCTCGACCGTGACGACGTTCCCGGCCGCGAGCGTGTCCTCCGAGGTCTTGCTCAGCCGCGGCGCCTCGTGCACCTCGATGCCGACGCCGTGACCGAGCCCGTGGCCGAACCGCTCGCCGAACCCGGCCTGCTCGATGATCGCCCGCGCGGCCGCGTCGGCATCGACTCCGGTGGTTCCCGCGCTCACCGCGTCGAGGCCCGTCAGCTCGGCCTGGAGACAGGCGTCATAGGCGCCCTGCAGACGGTCCGGGAGCTTCCCGGTGGCGAACGTGCGGGTGCAGTCGGAGCAGTAGCCGTCGAGCAGCGCGCCCGTGTCGACGACCACCGTCTCGCCGGGCTCGATCGCGCGCTCGGTCGGCCGGCTGTGCGGAAGTGCCGCGTTCGGCCCTCCGGCGACGATGGTCTCGAAGGCGGGGCCCTTGGCGCCGAGCTCGTGGTAGAGCTCCTCCAGCCTCCAGGCGAGCTCGCGCTCGGAGCGGCCCGTGAAGCGCTCCTGCGCGAAGCGCTCCAGCGCCTCGCTGGTCACGGCGGCAGCGGCGCGGACCTTCTCGAGCTCGCCGGGCTCCTTGACCGCGCGGAGCGCTTCGACGAGGCCGCGGCGCGCCACGAGCTCCAGCCCGCCGGCGGCAAGCGCCTCGTACTCGGCGTAGGTGACGGCGTTCGCCTCGAAGCCGATGCGGCCCTCGAGCAGCTCGGCGAGGCCCGCGTACAGGTTCCGGTTCGCCTCGACGAACTCGACGCCCTCGCCTTCGAGCGCCTTTCCGGCCGATGCGTAGCGGAAATCGCTGAAGATCCGGACGCGATCGGGCTCGACGAGCACGGCGGCATTCGAGCTCGAGAAGCCCGTGAGGTAGCGGACATTCGCGGGAGCCGAGACGAGCAGCGGCTCTTCGAGCGAGCCTCGAAGGCTGCCCACGCGCCCGTTCACGCGGCCCTCTTCGCCAGGAACTCGAGCGCCTCGCGGTACCCCTCCGGGCCTTTGCCGATCACTCGCTCCGTCGCGATCTCCTCGAGGACGGTGCGGCGCCGCCACTCCTCGCGCCTGCTGATGTCCGAGAGATGCACCTCGACGACGGGCGCGTCGAAGAGCTCGAGCGCGTCGCGGATCGCGTAGCTGTAGTGGGACCACGCACCCGGATTCGCGATCACGCCGCCTGCCCAGTCGAGCGCGTCGTGGCACCAGCCGATGTACTCGCCCTCGCTGTTGGTTTGGCGGCACTCGGCATCGAGGCCGAGCTCGTGCGCCCACTCGTAGATGCGGCTCTCGAGCTGGTTGAGACTGAGCCCGCCGTACATCTCCGGGTCGCGCCGGCCGACCACGTCGAGATTCACGCCGTTGAGGACGGCCACGCGCACGCCGTGACTCTAGTCTGCGATGAGCTGGTCGAGGGCGGCGCGCACCTCCTCCTCCGGCCGCTCGACACCGGTCAACGGCTGCCCGGGACCTTCCAGCAGCACGAGCCGCGGCCGGCCGTCGCGGGCCTTCTTGTCGCGCGCGAGCGCCGCCCAGGCGGCGTCGCGGTTCACGCGCACCGGCTTGGGCGAGAGCGTCTCCTCCACCGGCGCGGTGTCGAGGCCCGACAGCCGCAGCGCGGCGAGCAGCCCGAGCGCGACCGCCTCACCGTGGCTGACGCGTGCGTAGCCGCCGGCCGCTTCCAGCGCGTGCGCGAACGTGTGGCCGAGGTTCAGGACCGCCCGCTCGCCGCGCTCGAAGGGATCGCGCATGCACACGCCCACCTTGAACGCCGCACAGCGCCGCACGACCTCCGGCTCGGGCAGCTCCCAGAGCGGCTCGCCGGAGAGCAGCCCGGTCTTGACGACCTCGGCCATCCCCGCGCGGCGCTCGGCCTCCGGGAGCGTCGACAGCACGGCCGGGTCGATCACCGTGCGCACGGGCCAGTGGAACGCGCCGACGAGATTCTTCGCCTCGGGGAGGTTGACCGCGGTCTTGCCGCCGATCGCCGCGTCGACCTGGCCGACGAGCGTCGTCGGCACGGCAACCCACGCGACGCCACGCATGTACCCGGCCGCGGCGAACCCGGCGGCATCGGTCGTGCACCCGCCTCCGAAGGCGAGGATGGCGCCGTCCCGGCCGAGCTCGAGCTCCCGCCAGATGCGCTCGACGGCACCGAGGCTCTTGGCCTCCTCGCCCGCCCGCAGCGCGTGAATCGGCGCCTCGAGCGGCGGCCCGTGCAGCCCGAGCACGGTCGCATCGGCCAGCACCTCGACGTCGCCCTCCGGGACGAGCTCTGCAAGCCGCGCGAGCGCACCCTCCTCGACGAGGATTCCGCCGGCCGCGAGCACGACGCCTTCCACTTCCGACGTCGTCACGTCGGCGCACTCCTCGTAGAGGGGGCGGCGGCGCTCGTGAAGCGCCCGGAAGCTCTCCTCGTCGCGCGCCAGCGGCCTGTCCTTGCCGCTCACGCGCCCCCAGGCCGTGCCCGGATCGACGTCGACCCAGACAGTCAGCGCGTGCTCGCGGAGCGCCCGCCGGATCCGCGGCGTTTCCACCGCTCCACCTCCGAGCGCCATCACGGTGGGGCGCTCGTGCTCGAGCGCCGCGATCGTCGCCTGGGCCTCGAGCACACGGAACTCAGCCTCGCCGCGCTGCTCGAACAGCTCCGGGATCGTCTGCCGCGCCGACTCCGCGATCTCGTGATCGAGGTCGACGAGCCGCCTGCCGAGCTGCCGGGCGATCTCGACGCCGAGCGTCGACTTGCCGGCGCCCATGAAGCCGATCAGCGCGACGTGCCGGTCTAGCGCGTGCGCCACGGGATTCGCTCCACGTAGGCGCGCCAGGCGCCCACGAAATCCGACAGCGAGTCGCCGCCGAACTTCTCTTTGGCGGCGCGGGCGAGCTCGAAGGCGACCGCGGCCTCGGCGACGACGGCCAGCGCCTCGACCGCCGCGACGTCGCTGCGTTCGACCAACGCCTCGCCCGCCTCGCCCGACTCCAGGTCGACCGAACGCAGCGGCCGCATCAGCGTCGGGAGCGGCTTCATCGCGGCGCGCACCACGATCTCCTCGCCGTTCGACACTCCTCCCTCCAGCCCGCCTGCAAAGTTGGTCTCGCGGTAGAGCGCGCCCTGCTCGTCCGCGAGGATCTCGTCGTGGGCTGCCGACCCGCGACGCTCGGCCAGCTCGAACCCGGCGCC
>DATDMJ010000081.1:0-5930 GCA_036518855.1 Gaiellaceae bacterium
GCGTGGATCACGCCGCTGTAGACCTGATGGTGGTACGTGTCGTCGCTCATGGTCCGGATTCCGTCGGCGACCGCGATCCCCGCCATCGCGACCGCGATGTAGACCGTTCCGCCTACGAGCACGATCGTCGAGAGCAGCGTCCCTTCCTCCTGCGCTGCCTGCTCGCTCTCACGCACCCGCTCACGCACTGCGGCGACGAACCAGATCAGGGAGAACAGACCGAGCCCGGTCAGGATCCAGCCGATGTTGATGTGGTGGCGATGGCTCGAATTCCCGTACCAGGCGGCCATCTTGGAGGGCGACGAGTCGCCCGGCCCGTCGAAGAGCAGCGCCGACCCGATGACTGCCAAGACCACGAACACGAGCCCGCTCAGACTCGACCAGCGCGCACCACGACCTTGCATGTAGAAACCCCTCTCGTTTTGGATGCAGAACCCCGCTCCTCGTCTCTGCGAAGAGTCAGGGCGGATTGTGAACCGATGCATCCCTCTTGTCCAGTGGCAGGGTGATCGGTCTCTGGAGTTGTCTTTGCCGGCCCCGCGGGTCACGATCGTGAGCGGAAGATGGCGGAGATCGTCGGCAGGGAGGTGGAGCTTGGCGCGGCGCAAGCCTTCCTCGCCGCTGCCCACGAGGGCGTTGCCGGGTTGGTGCTGGAAGGCGCCGCCGGAATCGGGAAGTCGACGCTGTGGCTCGCTGCCATCGAGCAGGCACGTGCACGGGGCTTTCGTGTCCTCGTCGCACGCCCGGCCGAGGCCGAGCGGGAGCTCGGCCATTCCGCCCTCGGCGACCTTCTGGACGGCGCTCTCGACGAGGTAGCGTCGGAGCTCTCCGCGCCGAGGCGGCGGGCGTTGGAGGCGGCGCTGCTCCGGGCCGGCGAGCCAGTGGAGCGCGTGGACGAGAGGGCGTTGGCGGTTGGCGTGCGCGATGCGCTGCAGCTGCTGGCCGGACGGACTCCGCTGCTGGTGGCGGTTGACGACGTCCAGTGGCTCGACACCTCCTCGACGAGCGCGCTCGCCTTCACATTCCGGCGCCTCGATGCAGGCGCCGTGCGCGTGCTGCTCGCGCGGCGGCTGTCCGACGAGGCGCAGCCGACGACGCTCGAGGAGGCTCTCGCCGCCGATCGGGTCATGCGACTGCACGTTGGTGCCCTCAGCGTCGGGGCGCTCCACCGGCTGCTGCGCGACCGGGTCGGCCGGGCGTTTCCCCGCCAGACGCTGCTGCGCGTCCACGAGACGTCGGGCGGCAATCCATTCTTCGCACTCGAGCTCGCTCGTGCGCTCGGCGAGGACGCCGTCCTCGACCCCGTCGCACCGCTGCCGCTCCCCGAAACGCTGGAAGCTCTTCTGCGTACTCGCATCGACCAGCTCCCCGCGTCCACAAGCGACGCGCTCGGTCTCGTGTCGGCGCTCGGCACGCCCTCGCGGTCGCAGCTCGAGCGGGCGGGCATCGCCGCCGAGACGCTCGAGCCCGCCCTCGCTGACCACCTCATCGAGCGCGACGGCGGATCGATCCGCTTCACCCACCCACTGCTGGCCTCGGTTGTCTACCAGGGGCTCGGCGAGGAGCGCGCGCGAATACACGCACAGATCGCCGAGATCGTCGACGATCCGCTCCTGCGAGCACGGCACCTCGCGCTCTCGACCGAGCCGCCCGATGAAGCGGTTGCGGAGACGCTCGAGGAGGCGGCTCGCCTAGCAGTCGATCGCGGAGCGTCCGCACCCGCGGCCGAGTTTGCCGAGCAGGCGCTCCGGCTGACCTCGCCTGGCGACCGCGACCGCCACTATCGCCGAGCGCTCGCGGCCGCGCGCGCTCAGCTCACGGCCGGCGAGTGGACGCGGGCCCGGACGATCGCTCGCGACCTGGTCGCGAACGCGGGCGCAGGGTCGCAGCGCGCCGAGGCGCTTCTCCTGCTCGCCGAGTTCGAGCACGACGACCTTGCCGTCCCTGTTCTCGAAGAAGCTCTGAGCGAGCCGTCGCTCGAGCCTTCTCTCCAGGGCCGCATCCTCCTCACGCTCGCGTGGGCGGAACGTTTCAGGAAGAGCTTCGCGGCGGCGGTCGAGAGCACTCGGCAAGCGCTCGACCTTGCCGACCGCATTGACGACGACTCACTCCGCTTCGACGCACTCGTGCAACTCGTCACCCTCGGCCGCGCCGTCGGCGATGCCGACGTCCCGATCCACGCCGAGCGGGCCCGCAGTCTCGCAGCGCGGCGCGGGCACGAACACATGCTGCGTGAAGCGAACATTCTCCTCGTGGCGACGTGGGGGGTCGGCGACGCTGACGACGTCGACGCGGCTCGGGCCATCCTCGAGAACGCCTATGGCGCGTGGCGGGAGCGAGACGAGACGTTCGCGGCGCAGGTGGCTTGGCACCTCGCCTGGCTGGAGCTCTGGAGCGGACACTGGGAGAGGGCTGCGGAGCATGCCGACCTCGCGTTCGAGATCGGCGTCCAGTACGGGGTCGAGACGAACCAGGAGTACATCCCGGGCGCATGGATCGCACTCCACCGCGGGCAGCTCGAACCGGCGCTGGAGAAGGCGAGTCGGGCCCTGCAGTTGTGCGAGGAGCAGATCGGCTTCCATCCGCCTCTTCTCGAGGCGGTGCCCGGAATCGTCGCGCTGTGGCGTGGCGACCTGACGACTGCCGTCGAGCACCTTGCCGAGTCGGAGCGGCAGGCGAGGGCTCTCGGCTGGCGCTCGCCGGACCAGCGCCCGTGGACGGCCGAGTATGTGGAGGCGCTCCTCGGCCTCGGGCGTGTCGACGAGGCGGTGCAGCTTGTCGATTCCTGGGAGGCGGATGCGCTGCGGCTGAGCCGCAAGCGGGTGCTTGCGCAGGTGATGCGGTGTCGCGGTCTGATCGCGGCCGCCCTCGGGGACGTCGACGAGGCTCGGTCGCTGCTCGAACGCGCGGCAAGCCGCTCCGGCGAGGCCGGCGACGCCTTCGGCCGCGGTCGTGCCCTGCTCGGCCTCGGCATCGTCGGTCGTCGCGCGAGACGGAAGCGCCCGGCCCGTGAGGCGCTCGAGGCGGCGCTCGTCGAGTTCGAGCGCCTCGGCGCCGCAACCTGGGTCGATGCGGCGCGAGCCGAGCTCGGGCGGATCGGCGGCCGCGCACCCGCCGACGGCCTCACCGCCGCGGAACGCCGCGTGGCGACGCTCGTCGCGGCGGGGAAGACGAATCGGGAGGTCGCGGCCGCGCTCTTCCTCGCGGAGCGCACCGTGGCAGGCCATCTGACGCACGTCTACGCGAAGCTCGGCATCCGCTCGCGTACCGAGCTTGCGCGACGCCTGCACTGACAGCAACTGCCCGAGCAAAGTCGGGAGGTTCTTACCTTTCCGCGCCGTCCCGCCGAGCCTAGCCTCGAACGCATGCCGAGCTTCCTCGTCGAGACCTACCTCGCCCGCGGCAACGCGGGGGAGCGCGCCGCTCGCGAGCGGCGGGCGCGGTCGGCCGCCGGGGAGCTGGCACGGGAACGGACCGACGTCCGTTTCGAGCGCTCGATCTACGTACCGGAGGACGAGATCTGCTTCTTCGTCTTCGACGCGCCGACGAGCCGCGACGCCGCGCTGATCGCGCAACGGGCGCGGCTCGATCCGATCCGCGTCGTCGCCGCGGAGTCGTCCAGAGAGGAGAACCGGAGAAAATGAAGGCGAGATACCGCATGCTGCTGTTCTTGGGCCTGGCCACGGTGGTGTCGTCGGTGGCGTTTGTCGCCGTCACCAGCGCGTCGCCGCCGTCGGGCGTCACCGGGACGCTGCTCGCGCGGGGAACCTATCCGCAGTACGACCTGAAGACCGATCCGCAGTCCCCGATCGACTTCAAGGCGAAGACCAAGCAGCCGACCGACGTCGTCGTGCAGCGGCACGACTACCTGCCCGGCGCGACAACCGGCTGGCACCAGCACCCTGGGCCGGTCTTCATCACGGTCACGCAGGGGACGCTGACCTTCTACGAGCGTGACGACCCGACCTGTACCCCGCACGTCGTCTCCGCGGGCCAGGGCTATGTCGACACGGGCATGGGGCACATCGGGTTCAACGAAACGAACACGACGGCTTCGGACGTCACTGTCGCGATTGCGCCGGTGGGAGCCGCGTTCCGCACCGAGCTCGACGCGCCCGGGCCCTACTGCAACTTCTGAGGGTCATGTCCGGGTTGTCAGGCGCGCACTCGGCGTCTGGCAACCCGGACTCGGGCGGCGACGATGGGCCGGGCAGGGATCGAACCTGCGACCTTGGGATTAAAAGTCCCCTGCTCTACCAACTGAGCTACCGGCCCAGCGAAGTGCGTGAACGTCTTCGACGTTCGGGGCGAGCGTAGCGCGCGCCGTAGGATCCTCTTCGTGGCGCCGTACCCGTACGAGACGGAGTTCCCGTCGCTCGACCTCGACCGGCCGGAGGACGGGATCCTGCGGCTGACGCTACGCGCGCCCGGCCGGCTCAATGCGGTCAGCGAGGCGCAGCACGGGGAGCTCGCGCGCGTCTGGCAGGCGATCGGCCAGGACGATGAGACCCGCGCAGTCCTCGTCCGCGGCGCCGACGGTGCGTTCAGCTCGGGCGGCGATCTCGACCTCGTGCTCGCGATCGCCGACGACGCCGACACGCGGCTGCGCGTCTTCCACGAGGCTCGCGACCTCGTCTACAACCTGCTCCGCTGCCCGACGCCGATCGTCTCGGCGATCACCGGCCCGGCCGTCGGCGCCGGGCTCGTCGTCGGGCTGCTCGCCGACGTCTCGCTCGCGAGCCCGCAGGCGCGCGTCGTCGACGGCCATACGAAGCTCGGCGTCGCGGCCGGCGACCACGCTGCGATCGTCTGGCCGCTCCTCTGCGGGATGGCGAAGGCGAAGTACCACCTGCTGCTGTGCGAGGAGGTCGACGGCGCGGAGGCGGAGAGGATCGGGCTCGTGTCGCTCTGCGTCCCGGAGGAGGAGCTCGAGGAGCGCGCGCTCGAGATCGCGCGGCGGCTTGCCTCGGGCTCCCGCGCCGCGATCTCGCACACGAAGCTCGCCCTCAACGAGTGGATGCTCAGGGCCGGGCCGATCTTCGACGCCTCGCTCGAGCTGGAGTTCCTGGACATGACCGGGCCGGACGTGCGCGAGGGCGTGGCCGCGGTGCGCGAGAAGCGGCCCCCGAGGTTCGCGTGATGGACGAAGCGCAGCTGCGAGAAGTGCTCGGCGAGCCGACGGAGCTCGTGAAGCAGAAGATCGCCGACCGGCTCAACTCGCTCACGCGCCAGTTCGTGGAGCGGTCGCCGTTCGTCGTCGTCGCAACCGGACGTCCGGACGGGGCTGGAAGCGCCGACGGCGAAGCCGCCGGCGCCCGGCCGGAAGACGGGCGCCAGAGGCGCCCTGGGGGGCTCGACGTCTCTCCACGCGGCGACCCCGCCGGCTTCGTCCGGATCCTCGACGAGCGGACGCTTCTCCTGCCGGACCGGCCGGGGAACAAGCTCGCCGACACGCTCACGAACCTGCTCGAGGACGACCGGATCGCACTGCTCTTCCTGATCCCCGGCGTCGACGACACCTTCCGCGTCAACGGCCGGGCCCGGATCGTGGACGACCCCGAGCTCCTGGCCGAGAGCGCGGTCGAGGGGAAGTCGCCGCAGCTCGGGATCCTCGTCACCGTCGAGGAGGCGTACACGCAGTGCCCGAAGGCGCTGCTCCGCTCGGACCTCTGGAACCCCGAGCGGCACATCGAGCGCTCGGAGCTCCCGCGCTCGGGCGAGATCCTGCGTGCCGTCGCGGATCCGGAGCTCGACGTCGAGGAGTACGAGGAAGCCCGCACGGAGCGCTACGAACGCCGCGAGGGGTTCTACTAGCTCTGGCGCTCCCAGGCGTCGAGCAGCTGCTCCACGTTCCGTCGCTGCTCGTCGCTGAACTCGAAGCCGGCAAGCAGGCGCCGGGCCTCGGCGACGTCGTCGTTCTCGACCGCCGC
>DATDMJ010000082.1:0-30684 GCA_036518855.1 Gaiellaceae bacterium
GGCTTCGCGGTCTGGAGCGGTGACTACTACGCGGTCGAGGTGATGAACCGCCTCGGCCTAGCCGACGGCGCGCTACGGGTGGGAATCGTCCACTACAACACCGCCGAGGAGGTCGACGGGCTCCTCTCCGTGCTCGCGCGACTCGAGTAGCGACCGCGGTCGCTCCATCCGGTACTGCCTTTCGTCGACCCATACGTCGGTGGAGGCGATCCCGGTCTCTTCGAGCCACCGCTCGACGGAGGCAAGGGTCTGAGCCATGGCTTGCTGGCCGGATTCTCCGTTGAGGTCGACGTGAACCTCGCCGTCCGGCCGGAGGGAGACGCCTTCGCCGCCGAACAGGCCGACCAGGCCGGCAACGAGACGCTCCGAACTCTCGACATCCTTTCCCGCTACGCGGATGACCATCGCCGTTTCCTCCGCTATGATGACAGATATGACGCGACTGATAGATAGCGTTACTACTTACCCGATAGAAGATACTGGAAAGTAGAGTCTGGTGTCAAGAGGACAAGAAGATTCGTCCTGGACCTTCCTGACGAACCACGCGCAGGTGCTCCTGGCGATCGCGCAGAACCCCGACGTGAGGATGCGGGACCTTGCCGAGCACGTGGGGATCACGGAGCGGGCCGCTCAACGCATCGTCGTCGACCTCGTCGAAGCCGGCTACGTCAAGCGGCTGCGTGTCGGCCGGCGCAACAACTACACGATCAACCCTAGAGTCGAGATGCGGCACTCGGCGCAGGAGGGTCATCCCGTCGGTGAGCTCCTCGACGTGCTGGAGCCTCGAGACCTGGCGCAGCCCTAGGTTTGCCGTCCCGGGGGCCCGGGTACTCCGCTTGCTCGCAGACAATCCTCCAGAGAGGAGGTGTGAACTCGATGCTTCTTCTCATCTTGCTAGCACTACTCGCAATCGTCCTGTTCGGCGTCGGCTTTGCCATCAAGTGGCTGTTCATCCTTGCCGTCGTCGCTGCGCTGCTCTTCGTGATCATGTTCTTCATGGGCGCGGCAGGCGGCCGGCGGCGCAGCGCCTGGTGGTAGCCGAGCCGCTCTGAGCTACTCGTGTGCCGCGGCGGCCCGCTTCCAACGCGGGTCGTCGCGGCGAATAGGGTCTGGATCGATCCCCCGCGCCTCCGCGAGCTCGAGCGTTAGGAGCTGGAAGCGCACGATGTCGACAACGGGATCTGTCGTCGGGACGAGCTGCGTCTCGCAGCCGATCTCCCGCAGCGCCGCGACAGCCCGGGCAGCCCGTTCGGCCGCGCGGCCCTCGCCTTCGAGCACGAACGCGCGGACGGATTCGTCGATCGCGGCGAGATGGCCGTGCAGCAGCTGCTCGGTCTGATGCGCCTCCGCGGCGACGTGCGCTCCCTCGCGCAGCTTGAGCACCGCCTCCTGCGCGGTCGGCCAGTCGCGGCCCGCTCCCGCGACGAGCCAGCGCTCGTGGCCGCTGAGGGGCTCCCGAGGCTTCAGCGCCTCTTCGACGGCGGCGGGGAGCCCGCTCACGTCTTCGCCGTGCAGCGCCCGCATCGCGGTGACCGCGCACGTGTAGCTCGCGGTGTGGCACCAGCTCTTTTCGACCTCAGGCGTGGCGACCACGACCTCGTCGGCAGCGTCTCCGAGCGGGCTGTCGGGCTTGCCGGTGATCAGCCAGACCGGCCCGTCGAAGGCACGTGCGGCCTCGAGGGACAGCGCCGTCCCTCCTTCGTGGCTCACGACGACCAGCGCGTCGGCCTCACGTGGCCGGAGCACGAGCTCGAGCGCCTGCTCCGCCCAGCCGGCGGTCTGCGCCGCGTGGAACGAGGTCCCGCAGCCGGTGTGTAGGACGCGACCCTCGGGAAGTCGCCGGTCGGTCGGCACGCCGCGCAGCCACTCGGGCTGCGCGAAGATCGCGCGCCGCGTCTCCTCGCCGTTCACCTGCGCAGCATCTCGCATACCGTCCGCCCGCGATGGCCGACAAGGACTATTCGGCGACGCCGCTCTCGAGGAAGCTGGGCGCGAAGCCCGGCGTCGGGGTGGTCGTCTTCTTCACGACCGGACAGGCGGACCTGGAGCGGCGGTTCGCGGCGCTGCGCGACACGCTCGATCCTGCCGACGGCCTCTGGGTCGCGTGGCCGAAGAAGCGCTCGGCGATCCAGACCGACCTCGACTTCGACGCGGTGCAGCAGACAGGGCTCGCCGCGGGGCTGGTCGACAACAAGAGCTGCTCGATCGACGACGACTGGCAGGCGGTCAGATTCGTCTGGCGGCGCGAGGACCGACCGCCGAGTTAGTAGCATCGGCCGGCGATGTTCGTCCACCGCGAACCCGTTCGCTTCCGCGATCTCGACCCGATGGGACACGTGAACAACGCCGTCTTCCTCACCTATGTCGAGTCCGCGCGCATCGAGTTCCTGCGGCATCTCGGCGCAGCGCCGACCCTCGAGGACCTGGGAATCATCGTCGCCCGCATCGAGATCGACTTCCGCGCGCCGGTGCGCCTCGGCGACGAGGTCGACGTCTCGGTCAGCGTCAGCCGCTTCGGCGAGAAGAGCTTCGGCCTCGACCACGAGCTCAGCGTGGACGGAAACGTCGTCGCGGAGGCGAAGACCGTTCTAGTGACGTACGACTACAGCAAGCGGGAGCCGGTGCCGATCCCCGACGCGTGGCGGGAGAAGCTGGCCGCATGAACGTCTTCCAGAGGGACACGCTGGACAATGGTCTGCGCGTGCTGCGCGCCGACATGCCGCAGGTCCAGTCGGTCACCTGCATGATCATGCTCGCGGCCGGCTCGCGCTACGAGACGCACGAGACGAACGGCATCGCGCACTTCGCCGAGCACATGTTCTTCAAGGGCACCGAGCGGCGCCCGACCGCGCGCGAGATCGGGATGGAGGTCGACTCGCTGGGCGGCGAGTTCAACGCCTTCACGAGCAAGGAGTACACGGGCTACTACGTCCGCTGCGCGGCCGACTACCTCGACCGGGCGCTCGACGTCCTCGTCGACATGCTCCGCAACTCGAAGTTCGATTCCGAGGAGATCGAGCGCGAGAAGGGCGTGATCGTCGAGGAGATGAACATGTACTACGACACGCCACGGGACTTCATCGGCGGCGTCTACGACCAGCTGCTCTACGGCGACCAGCCGCTCGGCTGGGACGTGATCGGGCGCAAGGAGACGATTCGCGCCGCCACGCACCAGACATTCGTGGACTACGTCGACCGCTGGTACAAGCCGGAGCGGATGGTCGTCGGCCTGGGCGGCCGACTACCTGACAACGCGCTCGAGCTGGTCGCGCAGCTGCTCGGTGACCTCGGCGCCGAGTCGACCGGGGTACCGGACCCGGTCGTCTGGCGCGGCAACGGGTCGCAGGTGAAGATCCACCACAAGGACTCGGACCAGGCGCACCTGATCCTCGGCGCCCGCTCGTACCCGATCGTCCACCCCGACCGTTGGGCCGTGCAGCTCCTGGCGACGGTGCTCGGGACCGGCATGTCCTCGCGGCTCTTCAGCGAAGTGCGCGAGCGGCGAGGCCTCGCCTACTACGTCTACGCGCACAACCAGAGCTACACCGACGCGGGCTCGCTGTTCTCGCAGGCCGGCGTCGACATCAACCGCAGCGAAGAGGCCGTCGAGACGATCGTGCGCGAGTTCCGCCGCATCGCCGACGAGCCGGTGCCCGCCGAGGAGCTCGAGAAGGCGCGCGCTCTGGCCAAGGGGCGCTTCGTGCTCCGGCTCGAGAACCCGCAGGGGATGATCGTCTTCGGCCTCGGCCGCGAAGTGCTGAACGACCCGGTGCTGGAGCCGGACGAGGTGATCGCGGGGCTCGACGCCGTGACCGCCGAGGACATCCAGCGCGTCGCCCAGGACGTGATCGCCTCGAACGGCCTCAATCTCGCGCTGATCGGCCCGTTCGAGGACGAGGCGCCCTTCCAGGCGTTGCTGAGCTAGACGGAGAGCGCCCTCCTCAGGCGCTCCCCGCCAGTCTCGTCAGTCCTCCTTGCTCTGCTCGGTCGTCGCCCGATCCTTGATCTCCTCGACCACCGCCGGGTCGGCGAGGGTCGTGGTGTCCCCGAGCTCGCGATGCTCGGCGACGTCTCGGAGCAGGCGGCGCATGATCTTGCCGCTGCGGGTCTTCGGCAGCTCGGGCGTGAAGACGATGTTCGCGGGCTTCGCGATCGGGCCGATCTTCGTGGCCACGTGGTTGCGGAGCTCCTCGAGCATGTCCACCGAGCCGTCCTCGCCGCCCTTCAGCGTCACGTAGGCGACGATCGCCTGGCCCGTCCGTTCGTCCTTGCGGCCGCAGACCGCAGCCTCGGCGACCCGCTGGTGGTCGACGAGCGCGCTCTCGACCTCGATCGTCGAGATCCGGTGGCCGGAGACGTTCATCACGTCGTCGACGCGTCCCAGCAGCCAGAAGTCGCCGTCCTCGTCGATGCGGGCCCCGTCCCCGGCGAAGTAGACGCCCTCGAACCGCGACCAGTACGTGTCGCGGTAGCGCTGGTCGTCACGGTAGATCCCGCGGAGCATCGCGGGCCACGGACGGCGCAGGACGAGGTATCCGCCCCCACCGGGGCCGACCTCGTTGCCCTGCTCGTCGTAGACCGCGGCGTCGACGCCCGGGAACGGCTTCGTCGCCGAACCGGGCTTGAGCGTGGTGACGCCAGGCAGCGGCGTGATCAGGATCATCCCGGTCTCGGTCTGCCACCACGTGTCGACGACCGGCGTGCGGTCGCCGCCGATGTGCTCGCGGTACCAGACCCAGGCCTCGGGGTTGATCGGCTCGCCGACCGAGCCGAGCAGCCGCAGCGACGAGAGGTCGTGCTTCTGCGCGTACTCGGGGCCCCACTTCATATGCGTTCGGATCGCGGTCGGCGCCGTGTAGAGGATGTCGACCTTGTACCGCTCGACGATCTCCCACCAGCGGTCCTTGTCCGGGTAGTTCGGGACGCCCTCGTACATGACGCCGGTCGTCCCGTTGCACAGCGGGCCGTAGACGATGTAGCTGTGCCCGGTGACCCAGCCGATGTCGGCTGCGCACCAGTACACGGAGTCGGGCTTGATGTCGAAGATGTAGCGGTGGGTCGCCGCCGTGCCGACCAGGTAGCCGGCGGTTGTGTGGACGATCCCCTTCGGCTTCGCCGTCGTGCCGCTGGTGTAGAGGAGGTAGAGCAGGTCCTCCGAGTCCATCGGCTCGCAAGGGCAGGTCGAAGAGTCGTCGGACTCGCCCTCGACGACGTCGTGCCACCACAGGTCGCGTCCTTCCTGCATCTCGACGTCGCCGCCGGTCCGCTGGTAGACGATCGCCTTCTTCACCGTCGGTGAGTCGCCGAGCGCCTCGTCGGCGTTTCGCTTCAGCGGCACCTTCGCGCCGTTGCGGAGGCCCTCGTCCTGGGTGATCAGGAGCTCGCACTCCATGTCGTTGAGGCGGCCGGAGAGCGAGTCCGCGGAGAAGCCCCCGAAGACGACCGTGTGCGGAGCGCCCAGCCGAGCGCAGGCGAGCATTGCGACGGGGAGCTCCGGGACCATCCCCATGTAGATCCCGACCGGCGTGCCCTTCTTCACTCCGAGCTGCTTGAGCGCGTTCGCGAAGCGCACGACGTCCTTCTGGAGATCCTCGAAGGTGATCGTCCTCCGCTCGTCCTCCGGCTCGCCTTCCCAGTAGTAGGCGACCTTCGTGCCGTTGCCGGCCTCGACGTGCCGGTCGACGCAGTTGTAGGTGACGTTCAGCCTGCCGCCCACGTACCACTTCGCGTACGGAAGCTCCCACTCACAGAGCGTCTCGAAGTCCTGGAACCAGGAGACGCGCTCGCGCCCCTCGGTCTCCCAGAACTCCTCGAAGTCCTGGTCGTAGATGTCCGGCTGGGCGTTGGCCTGCGAGGCGAAGTCGGGCGGCGGCTCGTAGCGTCGCTCCTCGAGCAGGATCGTCTCGATGGCGTGCCCGCTCGTCGTCACCTCGGCCATCCTAAGCCTCCGTCCGCCGCGGCATCGGCGAACCGAGCTGCGAGAAGAGCGGCAGCCGGTCCCAGAGCGGCGGGCCGACCGGCAAGATCGGCCTCGGCGACATCCCGTTGATGACGCCGGCCGCGGATGTGTACCACGCGACTCCGGCAGTCACGATTCCGGCCCAGCCGCCGGCGTGCAGCATCCACGTCGACTGGCCGTGCGCGACCCGGAAGAACCCGATCACGAGCAGGATCTCGGTGATCTCCAGCGTCAGGAAAACGCCGAAGACGGCGATGTTCACGCGCAGGCTCCAGAGGAGCATGTACGTGTTGAAGATCGCGAACGACAGCAGGAACCACGCGAGCCCGTTGCTGATGTCCGCAGGCGTCAGCTTGAGCGACGTCGCGATGCTCGTCGTGCCGAGCAGCGTGACGAACGTGCCAAGCGCAAGCCAGAAGCCACCGTACGTCGAGAACGCGGTCGCCCCGAAGACGTTTCGGTTCCGGAACTCCCACATCCCCGCAAGGAGCTGGATGGTGCCGCCGTAGAAGAGGGCGAGCCCCACCCAGAGCACGTCGGGAATGAACGTGGCGTTGTGCCCGCTCAGCATGAAGGTCGTGAGGGCGAATGCGGCGAGGCCGAGTGGAGCCGGATCCGCCACAGGCCCGAGCTCCACGATGGTTGGCCGGGCGCGTTCCTCAGCGAGAACAGCCATGGCAACCTCCCTGCGCCCAACCTCGCGAGGGGTCGTGGGCCGGACGCCTCGTCGGGTACATCGGTACCCGATACTTTACCTATTCCAAGCTTCTGATACCCCCGGCTGGGGCGAAGAAACCGGGAAGGAAGGTGAGCTTCTAGGGCGCCAGGTCGTACGGGTAGTCCGTGAGGATCTCCGCCCCGTCCTCGGTGACGTGGACGAGGTCCTCGAGCCGGCAGCCGCCGTAGCCGTTCCGGTAGAGGCCGGGCTCGACAGCGATCACGTCACCCGCGACGAGCTCGCCGGGGCCGCGGCCGAGGGCGGGCGCCTCGTGCACCTCGAGACCCACGCCATGACCGAGCGAGTGGTAGAAGCCGTCCTTGAGCACCTCCCCCGGCTGCTTGGAGAGCAGCGTCGGGAAGCCGTGCTCCTGGAAGATCTCCGAGGCGATGCGGTTGAGCTCCTTGCCGGCGATCCCGGGCTTGACCGCGGCGACGGAGCGGTCGAGCGCGTCCCGGCAGAGCTTGTGGTACTCGACCAGCTCGTCCGAGGGCTCGCCGACGACGAAGGTGCGGGTCATGTCGCAGTAGCAGCCCGATTCGCGGTCGCGCGGGAAGAGATCGAAGACGATCGGCTCGTTCGGCGCGATCGGGCCCGAGCCCATGTCGTGGCCGATCGCCGTCTGCGCGCCGTGCGAGACGATGAACTCGTCCGCGAAGACGCCGTGCTCGCTGAAGACCTGCTCGACGACGAGCTTCAGGCGCTCGCACGTGAGCGGCTCACCGTCGACGACGAGATCGCCGTTCTGGCGCTCCGCCGCGCGCATCAGCGCTCTGGCAGCGTCCATCGCGCCCTCGGCCGCGCGCTGGGCGCGTCGGATCCCTGCCAGCTCCGCCTCGTTCTTGACGCGTCGGCGGTCTCTAAAGAGCTCGCGGTCGGCCTTGACGTCGATCCCGTTGGCACGCAGGTGGTCAGCGACCTCGAGCGGGAACGTCGACGGAACCGCTGCGCTCTCGAGGCCGAACCGCCTCGCCGCGCGGAGAATCACCTCGAGCTCGATCTCCTCGCGCTCGAGGCCCTGCGCGTAGAGCTCGTCGAGCCCGAACTGCTCGTACGGCAGCGTCTCGAGGTGCGGCGCGACTTCGTTGATCCGGCCCAGCTCGAACGAGCTCGCGACGACGCTGCCCTTGCCGTCGCGTTCGGCGTAGACGAACGGGTCCGGGACCCCGAGCGGCACCTCGTGCCGCATCTCGGGCGAGCGTATCGAGTCGGCGTAGATCAGGATGTCTGACGGCACGGCGGCCCGGATCGTACCTCTAGACTCGCGGACAATGGAAGACGTGCTCGAACGTGCCA
Organism: Gaiellaceae bacterium; assembly: GCA_036518855.1. Lineage (GTDB taxonomy): Bacteria > Actinomycetota > Thermoleophilia > Gaiellales > Gaiellaceae > AC-32. The sequence continues at coordinate 7,974 of DATDMJ010000082.1, forward strand.
GGTCGCTGATCGCCGGTTACGACGAGGAGCTCGAGCGCGAGATCCCGCAGGGCGCGCAGATCTTCGACGCTCACGTCCACCTCGGGCACGACATCGACGGGTTCGTCGGCGTCTACGACGAGCTGGAGCGCCGAAACGACGAGTACCGGATCGCGCGCTGTTTCATGTTCTGCCTCGACGAGCCGGACCGGCATCCGGCCTTTCGCGCGGCGAACGACCGGACGCTCGAGTACGCGAAGCGCTCAGGCGGGCGGCTGATCCCGTTCGTGCGGCTCGACCTCGCCGAGGAGCCGGTCGAAGAGGCCCGGCGCTGCATCGATGCCGGGGCCCGTGGCATCAAGCTGCATCCTCGCGCGCAACGGTTCCTGCTCAACGACGAGCGGCTCGCGCCGATCTTCGAGCTCGCAGCCGAGCGGCGCGTGCCGATCCTGATCCACGGAGGCCGCGGGCTGCCGCCCATTGCCGACCATCTCGACCGGCTGGTCGAGGCGTACCCGGAGGCGCAGCTCATCATCGCCCACGGAGGGATCGCCGACCTCGCCGAGCTCGCCGGCCGCTTCGGAGGCCGGGCGGGTGTCTTCTTCGACACCTCGGTCTGGAGCCCGATCGACCTGCTCTCGCTGCTGCACCTGGTTTCGCCCGAGCAGATCGTCTACGCGTCGGACTACCCCTACGGGCAGCAGCCGAGCTCGCTGGTGATCTCGGTGCGGACCGCGAGGCTCGCCGGCTTCGACGACGACCAGATGCGGACGATGCTGTGGGAGAGCGCCTCGCGCATCGCCGACGGCGAACCGCCGCTGGAGCCGACCCCGCCGCGCGGAGGCGGGACGTTCGCGCAGCCGATGGCGTTCGCGCGGATCCACCAGTACCTCTCGATGGCGACCCCGCTGCTCTGGACGCGGCAGGCGGACACGATCGGCGTGCTCGGCCTCGCGTTGAACGCGACCACGGACCGCGACGGGCACCAGGAGGAGCGCGAGCGGATCCGCGAGCTGCTCGAGACCGCGCGGGATCTGTGGCGCGTGCTCCCCGAGCTCGAGGACGAGGCCGAACAGCGCATCGTCTCGCGCACGACGTTTCGTCTCGTCCACCTGGCGGACATCCTTGCGGTGACAAGTGGCGCTTGAGCTACGCATCAACGGGACGAGTTACGAGATCGAGGCGCCGGTCGGCCAGACGCTGGCCGAGACGCTGCGCGGCCCGCTCGGGCTGACCGGGACGAAGATCGCCTGCGGCGAGGGCCATTGCGGTGCGTGCACGGTCCAGCTCGACGGCGTGCCGGTGCTCTCGTGCATCACGCTCGTCCACACGGTCGGCGAGCGCGAGGTCACGACCATCGAGGGCCTGCACGACCACCCGCTCGTCGATGCGTTCGTCCGCGCGGACGCCCTCCAGTGCGGCTTCTGCACCCCGGGCCAGATCGTCTCGGCCGCCGCGCTCGTCGAGGCCGAGCCCGCGCCCACGCCGGAGCGGATCCGGCACGCGATGGCCGGCAACCTGTGCCGCTGCGGCACCTATCCCCGGATCGAGGAGGCAATCCAGACGTGGCGCGACTGATTCGCACCGAGAAGGAAGTCGAAGGCCGCTACACCGAGCAGTGGGTCGTCGTCGAGGAGGACGCGGCGATCGACCAGTGGCCGGCCGGCCCGCGACAGACCGTCGGGCAGCCTGCGCCGCGCGTCGACGGACCCGAGCGGGCTCGCGGGCAGGCGATCTTCACCGCCGATGTCGCGCTGCCGGGGATGCTGCACGCCGCGGTTCTTCGCAGCCCCTTCGCGCGCGCGCGCGTGAAGCAGTTGGATCTGAGCCGGGCGCGGGAATCCAAGTGGGTGCTCGGCGTGATCGGGCCGGACGATTGCCACGTGCTGACCTCGGAGCCCGGGTTCCACGGGGCCCCGGTTGCGGCCGTTGCGGCGGCCGACCCGCGCCGTGCACGCGAGGCGCTTGCGCTGATCGACGTCGAGTGGGAGGAGCTCGAGCCGCTGCTCGACCCGGAGGAGGCCGTGCGCCGGAAGGAGCTGCACGAGGATCCGCGGCGCTACGAGCGCGGCGACGTCGACGCAGCCTTCGCGACCGCGGACGTGGTGGTCGAGGCCGAGTACCGAACGCAGACGGTCCTGCACAACTCGCTCGAGACGCACCAGTCGGTCTGCCGCTGGGAGGGCGACACGCTCGAGGTCTACATCTCGACGCAGTGGATCTGGGGCGTCCGGGACGACGTCGCGGAGGCCCTCGACCTGCCGAAGGACCGCATCCGCGTGATCTGCAACTACATGGGCGGCGGCTTCGGCGCGAAGAACGGCGCGCACGACCAGACGTTCATCGCGATCGCGCTGGCTTCCCAGACCGGGCGTCCGGTGCGTTGCGCCTTGACGCGCCGGGAGGAGAACCTGGCGACCGGCAACCGCAACGCGACGATCCAGCGCGTGCGCGCGGGGGCTCGCTCCGACGGCACGCTGGTCGCGCTCGAGGGCGAGTTCGTGAACGCCGTCGGCTGGAAGGGCTGGTCGGGCCCGACCTACGGGCCGATGGAGATGCTCTATGGGTGCGAGAACGTGCGCACGCTGACGTACGGCGCGAAGCTGAACCTGCCACCAAACGCGGCGTTCCGCGCACCGGGATTCGTCGAAGGGACCTTCGGGCTCGAGTGCCTCCTCGACGAGCTCGCCGCGCAGCTGGAGCTCGACCCGCTGGAGCTGCGGACGCGAAATCACGCCGACAACGACCTCGTCGACGGGCGGCCCTACTCTTCGAAGAACCTGCTCGAGTGCTACCGCCGGGCCGAGCCGCACTGGGCGCGGCGCGACGAGGTGCGGGCGCGGTCCGACGGCGCCTGGCGGCGCGGCGTGGGCCTCGCGAGCCAGATCTGGTACGGCGGCGGCGGGCCGCCCTCCTACGCGTGGGTTCGCGTCGGGGGGGACGGCAACGCGATGGTGATCACGGCGATGCAGGACATCGGCACCGGCACGCGGACGGCGATGGCCCAGATCGCGGCGGAGGAGCTCGGGCTCCCACTGGAGCGGGTGCGCGTGTCGCTGGGCGACTCCTCGCGCGGGCCGTACGCCTCGATCTCCGCGGGATCGTCGACGACGCCGTCGATGGGGCCGGCAGTTCGCTCGGCAGCGGCCGACGCGGCGCGGCAGATCGTCGAGATCGCCGCGCAGCGCTACCACCTCGAGGAACGCGTGCTCTCGTTGCGGGACGGCCGCGTGGTCTCCGCGGACGGAGGCTCGTGGCCGCTGGAGGAGGTGACGGGGCTGCTCGAGGACGGTCAGATCCTCGGCAAGGGCGCGCGTGGCCCGAACCCGACCGGGATGCAGGTGCTGACGTTCGGGATCCAGGTCGCCGACGTCGCCGTCGACATCGAGACCGGTGAGATTCGCGTCGAGCGGATCGCGGCGATCCACGACGTGGGCCGCGTGATCAATCCGCTGGGCGCGCAGAGCCAGGTCGAGGGCGGGATCATCCAGGGCGTCGGGCACACGCTCTCCGAGGAACGGCTCGTCGACCCTGCGACCGGGTTCGTGCTGACGCAGTCGCTCGACGCCTACAAGCTGCCGACGATCGCCGACGTGCCCGAGATCGTGGTCGACCTGATCGACATTCCGGACGAGCACCTGACGAACCTCGGGTCGAAGGGGCTCGGCGAGCCGCCGATCGTTCCGACCGCGGCGGCGATCGTCAACGCGATCCGGGACGCGACCGGCGCGGACGTCCGCTCGCTGCCGGTCTCTCGGGAGGAGATGCTGCGGGCGCTGGCCGAGGCGCGGGAGCGGGAGAAGGCGCGTGGAGCTCCGGCAGCCGTCTAGCCTCGAGGAGCTGAACGGCGCAAGTAACAACCTGTTACTTGCGGGTGGGACCGACCTCGTGCCGCTGCTGCGGGACGGGCTCGTCGAGGCGGAGGTGCTGGTCGACATCCGGGCGGTCGTGCCTCGCGGCATCGACGGCACGAAGATCGGCGCGGGCACGACGCTCGCCGAGCTGGAGGGAGATCCGGAGATCCCCGCCGTCTTGCGCGAGGCGTGCGCGCTCGCCGCCTCGCCGCAGCTGCGCTCGATGGGGACGATCGGCGGGAACCTGCTCCAGGCGACGCGCTGCTGGTACTGGCGGCTCGACTTTCCCTGCTTCCTGCACGGCGGCTCGCGCTGCCACGCGCGGGAGGGCGCACACCGCGAGCACGCGATCTTCGGGAACGAGCGCTGCGCGTCGGCTCATCCGTCCGATCCCGCGGCGGCGCTGGTCGCTCTCGGCGCGCGCATACGCACCTCGCGGCGGGAGCTCGGCGTCGACGAGCTCTACCGGCTGCCGACGGAGGACGACCGCGACGTGACGGCGCTCGAGCCCGGCGAGGTGATCCTCGAGCTCGACGTGCCGCAACCGGAAGCGAGCACCTATCTGAAGGCGATGGACCGCGCACGCTGGGCCTTCCCGCTGGTGGGCGTCGCGGCGGCCCGCTCCGCGGACGGCGTGCGGCTCGCCCTCGCCGGAGTCGCGCCGATTCCATGGCGAATCGAATCCGAAGCCGACCTGGACAAGGCCACGCCGCTCCCCGGCACGGCGTACAAGGTCGAGCTCGCCCGCCCCCTGATCCGCCGGGCGCTGGAAGCCGTCGGCTGATGATCTGGGCCGTCGTCCTGGCGGCCGGTGCTTCCACCCGGTTCGGCTCGCCGAAGCAGGACGTGCTGCTCGAGCCCGTGCTCGAACGCGTTCGCGGCAGCTCCGTGGACGACGTTCTCGTCGTGCTCGGCGCACACGAGCTCGACGTCTCCGCGCCTGCCGTCCACTGCCCCGACTGGGAGCGCGGTCCCGGCGCGTCGCTTCGCTGCGGGCTTCGCGCGCTGCCGGAGACGGCCGAGGCCGCGGTCGTCGTGCTCGGCGACGGCCCGGCCCTCAACCCCGCCGCGATCGACCGGGTCATCGCCGCCTGGCGGGCGCAGCCAGCCGACGTGGTCGCCGCGACCTACGACGGCGTGCGCCTGCATCCGGTCCTGCTGGCCCGTCGCGCGTGGAGTCGGATCCCGGACGAAGGTGCGAGGACCCTCGACGCCGTCCTCGTCTCCTGCGACGATCTAGGACCTCCAGGAGACGTCGATTTCGCCGATGAAGCCTGAGCCGTGGAGCTAGCCAAGCCGTTCGCAGCGCTTCCCGCCGAGCAGAGCAGCGCGCTCGCCGGCCTCCGCCTCCAGCGGAAGCTGACGATCGAGGAAGCAGCAAAGCGGGCCGAGCTCTGGCCCGACCAGGTCGAGTGGCTCGAGGAGGGGCGCCTCTACCGATTCCCCAGCAGCGAAGCGGCCGTGCTGGCCCTGCTCCGCTACGCGACCTCGCTCGGAGTCGACCAGCGCGAGGCGAAGGCCCTCTCCGGACTTCCGGTCGGCCCGCCCCCGGCGAGACCATTCGGACGCTGGATCGCGATCGGCGCGGCCGCGTTGCTGGTCGTGGCGCTCGCAGCGGCGCTCGCCTTCGCCGCCGGCCGCTCGGGAGTGACGCATCCCGGAGCGGCGGCCAAGCTCCCGCCGCCGTGGGATATGAGCGTGGCGGTGCTCAACGGCGGCGGCGACATCAACTTCACCAAGCAGCTCGCCAGCAAGGTCGGTGCGTTCGGCTACCGGATCGAGCACGTCGGCAAGGCCGGGCGCTTCGGCTACCGCCAGACGGTCGTCTACTTCGAGCCGGGCGGCGAGGCGTTCGCGCGCCGGCTCGCCCAGCAGCTCGGCTGCGGAGTGGTCAGCCCGCTCCCGGGCGGGAAGAACCCGCGGCGGATCGTGGTGATCGCCGGCCCGCCGAGCGCCGCGTGCAGCTAGCGAGCTAGAGCGGCGTCCGCAGCGCCGCGAGCTTCGCCTTCAGGTCGGGCGTCATCTCCTCGACGGCCGCCTGCCGGACGAAGCGGCGCAGCTCGGCCTCGAAGCGGTAGCGCTTGCGGCAGTAGCTGCAGCCGTCCAGGTGCTTCTCCGCCTCGGCCCGCTCCACGTCGCTGAGCTCGCGGTCGAGGTAGGGCTGCAGCATCTCCTCGCATTTCTCACAAGGATCCGGCTCGAAGCCCAGGGCCATCAGACGTTGCTCCCAACTGCTCGCTCTGCGAGCTCCTTCTTCAGGATACGCCGACCACGATGCAGGCGGGACATGACGGTCCCGATCGGGATGTCGAGAATCTGCGCCGCGTCCGCGTAGCTGAAGTCGCCGATGTCGACGAGCACGAGCACGTCGCGGAAGTCGTGCGGCACCTCCGAGAGCGCGGCCACAGCGTCATCTTGCGAGAGCCGCCGGTCGACGCGCTCCTCGTCCGTCTCGCCGTTCTCCTCGAGCTTGTTGTAGAGGAAGTAGTCGCCCTCTTCCAGCGGCTGCATGTCCGGAGAGCGCTGGACACGGCGGCCCCGATCGATGTTCAGGTTCGTGAGGATGCGGAGCAGCCACGCGCGGAGGTTCGTGCCCGGTTGGTAGGAGCGCCAGGACCGAAACGCCCGCGCATAGGTCTCCTGCATCAAGTCTTCCGCCTCTTCCCGGGTGGACACGAGCCGCCTGGCGACCCGGTAGACCTGGTCGGCGAGCGCGAGCGCCTCCTCCTCGAAACGGACGCGGTCGCGGGCTTCTTCTGCCAGCTTCCGGGGCTCCGCTTCGGGCGTAGTCTCGCTCATCGCGGCCACCCTAGCAATTGCCGATTTTCCCTATGGAACGCCGTTCGGTCGCCATCCATTCCCGATTAGGCGGCGCGGCAAGTGGGTAGGCGGGCCTCGATGCAAGGTTACGAAGTCATCGCGAGCGACGACCACAAGCTGGGCCACGTCGTCGAGGTAGAGGAAGACAACCTGATCGTCGAGCACGGCCTGCTGGTCAAGAAGCGGCACGCCGTCCCGAAGGTGCTCGCCCATCCCGACGAGTCGGAACAGGTCGTTCGGCTCTCGGTTTCGAGGGAGCTCGTCGACGCCTCGCCCAAGGTGGACGACGGCCAGGTCGACCGACGAGCGGTTGCCGAGCACTACGGGCTCGCCGCGGGCGAGCCGGCCCCCGAGACGGAGGGCTACGGCGAGGTCTTGCCGGACGATCCGGCCTGGAGCGCCGAGCAGCAGGAGCTGCGAACGGGCGTGGAGCCCGCGGCGCGGCGGCGGGCGCGGATCCGCGAAGGCGAGAGCGATGCCGGCCCGCACGGTCGGCCGCCGGCGATCCCGCCGGACCCGCACGAGGGTCCCTAGCTAGAGCGCTCGAAAGCCGGCTTTGGCGAGGCGCTCGAGAATCGCCTCGCGGTCGGTGCGGTCGTCGTCCCACTCCAGATGAACCTGGCCCATCAGGTTCGCGTTCGCCTGCTCGAGCCCCTCGTGGCCCTGGAGGGCGCCCGCGAGGCGGTACACGCAGCGCTCGCAGCGGATACCGCTGACCTGGATCGTCTCCGAGCGCGTCACGACGGCGATGCTACCGACCGCTCGGCGACATCCGCGCAGACCTCTTCGAGTGTCCCAGCCCGCGCGATCTCGAGCTGGCGGTCGCCCTCGCAGCGGCCCGGATCGAGGACTGCCACGAGATCCGCGGAGCCGAGCTCCCGCAGCGCTGGACCGACGAGCGCCAGGAGCTCCTGGGCCAGCTCCGGCGCGGGTAGGACGCGGTCGCCGTCCGGGTGGATCAGCCCGGCGCGCGGCCCGAAGCGAAGCGCGGCCCAGCGGTTCTGCGCGTAGTCGCCGCGGTGCGCCGGCCTGGGCGGCGGCCCCTCGACGACCGTCTTGCAGAGCGCCTGGAGCAGCGCGACGAAGGCCGCTGTCAGCTCGACCGAGGTCGGCTGGTCCGGGACGCGGATCTCGAGGGTGCCGAACTTCGGATGCGGCCTGGCATCCCACCAGAAGCGCGTGTAGCCGTCGGCGAGGCCGAGCTCGACGAACCGTTCGACGAAGGCCTCCCACTCGTCGTAGGAGCCGAAGTGCGGCGGCGCGGCTGCCCGCGGCAGCTGCGCGAGCACCTCGGCGCGGCTCGAGGCGAGGCCGGTCTCTTCGCCGCTCAGAAACGGCGAGTTGGCCGACAACGCGAGGACGAGGGGAAGCCACCCGAGCACGCCCTCGAGCGCCTGCATGCACGCCTCGGCGCTCGGCATGCCGACATGGACGTGCAGCCCGCAGACCGCCTGCCGCCGCGCCGAGATGCCCGCGTACTCGACGAACTCGCGGTAACGCGGGTCGGGCGCGATCTGCTGCTCGGTCGGGAGACTGAACGCGTGCGTCCCTGCTGCGGCGATCGCGTGGCCCTGCTCGCGCGCGGCCTCGATCGCGGCTGCCCGCAGCTCCACGAGCGCGGCGTGCGCCTCGCCGGCCGATTCGCAGACCTCGGTGGCGAGCTCGACCATCGAGGCGAGCAACTCCATCTTGAGGACGCCGGGCAGCGCGCGGCCCTCGGCCCAGGAGACGAGGCCGGCGACGCCGGGCGCGAGCGCCAGCGTCTCAGCGTCGACGATCATGACTTCTTCCTCGACCCCGAGCGACCAGGGCGAGCTCTGCCCGAAGGCCTGCTCGATCACGGCGGGGAGCCTAGTTGTAGTGCCTGAAGGGGTCTCGGAAGTACTTCACCAGGTAGGCGAAGAAGACGACGGTGCCGAGGGCCAGGGTCCCGTAGAGCAGGATCGCCAGCACCATGTCGATCCCACCAGAGCCCGTGCCGATGTGGAACGGCGGCTCACCGAGGACGCCACTGCGCCCAGCCGTCTTCGCCACCCCGGTTGGCTGGGCGGCCTGACCTCGGCGGCCGTTCGCGCTCGGCGGCGACACAAACAACCCAGCGCCCGGGATGCCGGCCTGCGCGGCGGGCGCGACGCAGCGGAACGCAGGGGCCGGGCCGGACCGCCGGACGCGGCTGCCGGGCGGAACGACCTGGAGGGAAATCTTCCCGACGCGAGTGTGGCGGTCTCCACGCAGCGCGACCACGATGAGCACGTAGGTGCCCGGCGCGAGCCGGTGGTCGCCGAAGCGGCCATTGAGCTCAACCCTGTTCATCCCGCGACGACCGCGCACGAACTTCTTGCCCGCGACGCCGCAGCTCGGACTCGGCCCCAGGACGGTGAAGACAACAGTCGCCGGAGCCCGTAGCCGGAAGCTCACGATCGTGCCACGGCGGCTCTTGGGGCCGCCCGTCGTGAAGCGCCGACGTGAGGCGCGGACGCTGCCGGTCGCCCCGGAGAAGCTCTCGCTACCGCTTGCGGACGTCGAGCTGCCCGAAGAGCCGCCATTTTGGCTCTGGCCGCCTGCCCCACTGGAGCCCGACCCGGACCCCTGGCCTCCAGGCAGGCCTGGCACCTGCGGTGGAGGCGGTGCCGGCGGCAACGGCGGAGGCGGAAGCAGCGGTGGTGGCGGGAGCGGCGGCGGCGGAGGAAGCGGTGGCGGAGGCGGTAAGGGCGGAGGCGGAGGCAACGGCGGGGGCGGCGGCACCGTCGGGAGCGTGACCGTCGGGAGCGTGACCGTCGGCAATGTCACCGTCGGCAGCAGGCCTCCCCAGGCCACACCGCCGCCCAGCGTCACGGCGGCAGCCAGCCCGGCGAGGCCGGACAGGATCAGCAAGCCGATGACGCGTGGTCGTCTGGGAAAGTGCCGCACTTTCGCCTGGATAACGGCGAAAACGCCCTGGCGGATACGGGTTGCTACGAGGCGCGCCAGCCCCGGAACGCGTCGAGCAGCTCCTGCTCGGCCTCTGCGGAGAGCGCGTCCTGCGGGAGGTGCCCGAGCATCGAGACGGTCTGGCGCAGCTGCTCCAGGTACACGTTGCAGCCGTCGCATCGGCCGATGTGGGCCTCGAAGCGCAGCCGCTCCTCCTCGGGCAGCGCGCCCTCGAGGTAGTCAGTCACGAGCTCCACGAGCTCCTGACAGCTGAGCTGTACGGCCTGATCGTTCACTTCAAGTAGTCCTCCAGGGCCGCCCGCACCTTCGAGCGCGCGCGATGGAGCAGCACTCGCTGATTGGTCTCGCTCAGGTCGAGGGCGTTACGGACCTCCTCGCTGCTCCAGCCCTCGATGTCACGGAGGGAAATCACCGCGCGCTGCGTCGCGGGCAGCGCCTCGATCGCCTCCGCCAGGCGCGACCGCGTCTCGGAGGCGAGCAGCGCGTCCTCGGGCCACGGCTGCGGCTTGACCGCCCAGTGGCCGGGCCAGCGCGGATGCTCCGGGTCGAGGAAGCGGTCCGCGTCGACCGCCGCCTCGGGCACGCGGCCCGGCTCCTGCAGCGCCGAGAACGGGAGCGTCCGGCCGTCCCGCACGGCCCGCGTCTTGGCGATGTTGGTCAGGATCCGGAAGATCCACGTCTTCAGCGACGAGCGGCCCTCGAACCGGTCGAGCCCGTTGAGGACGGCGAGCCATGTCTCCGCCGCGACCTCCTCCGCCGCGACCTGGGTCGGGACGTACATCCGCGCCACGCGCACGAGCGACGGCTGGTACTCGCGCACGAGCTCGCGGAAAGCGTCCTCGTCTCCGCTCCGCAGCGCATCGACCAGCTCCCGCTCGTCCATGCGACGACTGTAGTTTGCGCAACGCATGAGCGAGCAGTTCGACCTGATCGTGCTGGGCGGGGGCTCGGCGGCGCGGGACGCCGCGCACAAGGCGGCGCAGGAGCACGGGGCGCGGGTGGCGCTCGTCGAGCGCGAGCGCTGGGGCGGGAGCTGCCCGAACGTCGCGTGCACGCCGACGAAGGCATACCTCGTCGCGGCCGAGCTCGTCCGCGACCTGACCGCGCTCGCGCCGAAGCTCGGGATCGACTCCGGGCCGGCGAGCGTCGACCTCGCCCGCGTCCGCGCCTGGAAGGAGTCGCTGAAGAAGCCGCAGGACGAATGGGTCATGGAGCTGATGAATCAGGGCTTCGCCGCGTACACCGGCGAGGCGACGTTCCTCGACCCGCGCCGGATCCGCGTCGGCGAGCTGGTGCTCGAGGCCGAGAAGATCTTGATCGCGACCGGCTCCCGCACGGCGGTCCCGCCGATCGAGGGCATCGAGGACGTCGGCTGGATCGACCACGTCTCGGCGCTCGACCTGACCGAGGTGCCCGAATCGCTGCTCGTCGTCGGAGCGGGCGCGGTCGGCCTCGAGTTCGCGCAGATCTTCCGGCGGTTCGGCGCCCGGGTCGCGATCGTCGACGCCCTCGAGCGGATCTCGCCCAACTCGGATGCCGAGGCTTCCGCCATGCTCGCGTCGGCGCTGCAGCGAGAGGGGATCGAGATCGTGACCTCGGTCTTCGTCAAGAGCTCCCGCCGCGACGGGGACGAGATCGCGGCGACGATCGCCCCGCGCGACGGCTCGGCAGAGTACGAGGTGCGAGCCGAGCGGATCCTGCTCGCCTCCGGCCGGGTCCCGAACATCGAGGAGCTGAACCTCGAGGCGGCGGGCGTCGAGACGACGAAGACCGGAATCGCCGTCGACGACCACATGCGCAGCTCGGCGCCCGGGATCTGGGCCTCCGGCGACGTGGTCGGGGTGCCGCAGTTCACGCCGGTCGCGCAGTACCAGGCCCGGATCGCGGTGGCCGACATGTTCGGCTCGGACGGGCCCGCCGTCGACTACGCGTGGCTGCCGACCTCGATCTTCACCGACCCGGAGCTCGCCGGCGTCGGCCTCACCGAGGAGCAAGCGCGCGACCAGGGGCACGACGTCGCGGTCGTCCGCAACGAGTACGTCAAGCGGTTCTCGTTCACCGATTCGCACGGCGGGCTGTTCAAGATCGTGTTCGACCGCGCGAGCCGCCGCGTGCTCGGGCTGCACGTGGTTTCCCGGAGCGCCGGTGAGATCGTCCAGGGGCTCTCGCTCGGCCTACGGCTCGGCGCGACGGTGGACGACCTCGCGACCATGCACCACGTCTTCCCGACCTACGGCGAAGGCGTCAAAGCCGCCGCGGAGCAGGCACGGGCTCCGGTCGCGGCGCGTTGACACGCGTCGCCGTCGTCGGACACGTCGAGTGGGTCGAGTTCGCGCGCGTCGACCACGTGCCGAGGCCCGGCGAGATCGTGCACGCCCTCGAGACCTGGCAGGAGCCTGCGGGCGGGGGCGCGGTCGCGGCGGTCCAGCTTGCGCGGCTGGCGGGCGAGTGCCTCTTCCTGACCGCGCTCGGCGACGACGAGCTCGGACATCGCGCGGTCACCGGGCTCGAAGAGCTGGGCCTTCGCGTCGAGGCGGCCTGGCGGCCCGAGCCGCAGCGCCGCGCGTTCGTCCACGTGGACAGGGCCGGCGAGCGGACGATCACCGTGATCGGCGAGCGCATGGGGCCACACGGAGACGACTCGCTTCCCTGGGACGAGCTCGCAGAGATGGGCGCCGTCTACTTCACGGCCGGAGACGCAGCCGCGCTGCGCGCCGCGCGAGCCGCCCCCCGGCTGGTCGCCACCACCCGCGCCAACGAGGTGCTCGTCCCGGCTGGAGTGCAGCTCGACGTCCTGGTCCGCAGCGCGCGCGACCCGGGAGAGGGCTACGTGGAGCTCGACCCGCCTCCGAGCTACGTCGCGGAGACGGACGGATCCGGCGGCGGCGTGCTGAAGGGCGCCGACGGGACGGCGACCCCGTGGACCGCGGCGCCGCTTCCGGGACCGGTCAGCGATGCCTACGGAGCGGGCGACTCGTTCGCGGCGGGTCTCACCTATGGGATGGCGAAGGGCCTCGCACCCGAAGAGGCGGTCGAGCTCGGCGCGCGTCTTGGAGCCGCAGTCATGACCGGCCGCGGCCCATACTCGGCCCGGCTGGCCACCCCCTCGTAAGGCGTCGACTGGGCGACGCCGAGCTAGAGGCCGTGCGGGCTTTGCCCGCGCGGCCGTCTAACGCACTGTGGTGGGACCGGAGAGGTTCAACCCCTGATCAAAGAGTAGAGAGGAAGGAGGCCCGGGCAGGCGGCGGACCTCCTTCCTCTAGTCCCGGCAGGCCGTGCTGGCGAACGGCTGCCGCCGGGAACCGGGCCCCAGGGGGTTGGGGCCATCCAGGAAGGCGTGGTGCTCAGGGCACTAGCCACGGGGAGATGGCTGCCTTCCAAGCTTGACGTCGAGAGTCATCTGCTGGTTGCCGCGCCAGATCTCGAGCGAGAGCTTGTCGCCGGGCTGCTTGTTCGAGATCGCGTCGCGAAGCTGGTCGAGCGACGAGAGCGGGAGGCCGTCGGCCGCGACGACGAGGTCGCCGCCGAGCTGGTAGGTCTCACCCGAGACGGTGACGGGCTGCTTGCCCGCGCGCAGGCCGGCCTTTGCCGCCGCGCTGCCGGGCTCGACGCTCGCCACGAGCAGTCCGTGCGCGGCGCGCAGCCGGAAGAGGCGCGCGACGTCGGGCGTCACGGCCTGCACGCGGACACCGAGGAACGCGTGCTCGGCATGGCCGCTCTTGATGATCTGGGCGGCCACCGTTCGAACGGTGTTGATCGGCACCGCGAAGCCGATCCCGACGTTCCCGCCGTTCTCGCTCTGGATCTGCGAGTTGACACCGATCACGTCGCCCTCGGCATTGAGGAGCGGGCCGCCGGAGTTGCCCTTGTTGATCGGGGCGTCCGTCTGGATGACGTGGTCGATCGAATACGAGTTCGGCGCCTGGATGACGCGCTGCAGCGCGCTCACGATCCCCGCAGTGACGGTGCGCTCGAGCCCGAATGGGTTCCCGATCGCGACGACGGCGTCGCCGACGCGCGCCGCGTCCGAGTTGCCGAGGACGAGCGGCGTCAGCGCACGGGAGTGCGCGTCGACCTGGAGCACCGCGATGTCGGTCGACGGATCGACGCCGACGATCCGGGCGCGCATGCTCTCGTTGTTCGAGAAGCTGACGTCGACCGAGCGGGCTCCCTCGACCACGTGGTAGTTCGTGACGATGTGGCCGGCCTTGTCGATCACGAAACCGGAGCCGAGCGCCTCCTGGCGCTGCGACGACTGCGGGAGCGGGAAACCGAAGAACGGATCGACCGAAGGCGTGTTGACGACCTGCGTGGCCGTCACCTGGACGACTCCCGGAGCGGCGCTGCGGTAGATCTCGTTGACCGAGAGCTGCTTTCCCTTCAGGAACGACGCCGAGCTCGGCGCGACCTGGACCGGCTGCAGCTCACGCACGGTGGTGGTCGACCCGGAGAGCCCGCCGAGGAGCGCGGCGCCGCCGAGTGCAAGCCCGGCGCCAAGGCCAGCCGCCGCGACGAATCCGGCAGCGAGCGCGATCGAAAGGCGTCCTGCCATGCCGCATTCGGTTATAGCCGGGCGATGTTCAGCCCCTGTTGCGGGGCGTTAAGCCTGCGTTAAGCGTCCCGGCCGTAACCGTTCGCGACCTTGCGCCGTTTGACGGTCAGCGAAAGGAGGCTCACCTGTGTCGATCCTCTGGATCATCCTGATCATCGTGCTCGTACTGCTCCTGCTGGGCTTTTTCAGCAGGGGTCGTTGGTAGGCCTGATCTGAACGAGCGGTAGGCCGCCCGGCACTTGCCGGGCGGCCCGAGTCGCGCGATCCTTGTCGCGATGGATCGCGCGAACGTCCTCGCCTTGCTCCGCCGCGCCGACGAGTCGACCGAGCTTCCACGCCTCGGCGGGATGGCCCGAGCCGACGGCGTCGTGATCGCGAGCGAGCGCTACTGGGCCTTCGCCCGCCGCGACGGAACCGTCCGGGAGGGCGCGATGCCCTCGCCGCCCGCATTCCTCCGGCGCGTCCCGCTCGTGCGCGGCCTCCTGCGACTCGGGCTCGCGCTCGCCCCGCTCTTCGGCGGCAAGAGCGTCGCCCGCCCGCGCGAGCGAGCCTTCCTCGCGGCGGCGATGCTCGCACCGGTCGCGCTCGTCTTTTTGCCCAGATCGGCGTCGCTGCCGCTGGCGATCACGCTCGCCGTGCTCCTGCTCGGCTGGCTCCTGCGCGGCCGGACGCTCTTCCTGCACGGCGCCGAGCACCGAGCGATCGCCGCGGCCGAGGCGGGGTCGCTCGTCGCGACCGGGGACGGCGCGGAGCGGCCCCCCCGCTTCTCGCCGCGCTGCGGGACGAACTTCGCCGCGCTGGTGCTTCCCGTCTCCGTGGCGGCCGACCATCTCTGGCCGCTGCCGGTGGCGGCGTACACGCCGTTCGCGGTCACGCTGATCTCGCTGGCGCTGACGATGGAGCTCTGGCAGCTCGTCCAGGCCTCGCGCCACCGCATCGCACGCGTCTTCCTCGTCCCCGGTCTCGCGCTGCAGCGCCTGACCACGCGCGAGCCGACCGTCGAGGAAACGCAGGTCGCGCTGAACGCCGTTGCGTCCGTCCTGCGACGCGAATTGGCGTAACGACCAGGGGTTCAGGCTGTCCGGCAGGGTGCCGATAGTGTCCCCGGATGGCCGCCCCCGTCTACCGAGGCCATTTCGGCAAGCCGCAGGCCGAGCGACTTCTCTGGCGAGCCGGTTTCGGCCCGCGCCCTGGTGAGGCCGAGCGGCTCGCGAGGCTCGGGCTTCACGGCGCCGTCCACAAGCTGACCAACCCTGGCCGCGAACGGCTCCGAGGCCCGAAGCCGCACGACGACGACGGCCACCCGCTCGCGCCCTTCGACGCCTGGGGCCACGACCAGCTCTGGTGGCTCGACCGGATGGTGCGCACGAGCCGCCCGCTCGTCGAGCGCATGACGCTCGTCTGGCACGACTGGTTCGCGACTTCGGAGGACGTCAGCAACGCCCGGCTGATGATCCGCCAGAACCAGCTCTTCCGCAAGCACGCGCTCGGCTCGTTCTCGACGCTCCTGCAGGACGTCACGAAGGACCCGGCGATGCTGCTCTGGCTCTCCGGCACGGACAACACGAAGGACTCCCCCAACGAGAACTACGGGCGGGAGCTGATGGAGCTCTTCACCATCGGCGCAGACCGGGGTGGCTACACCGAGCGCGACGTGCGCGAGCAGGCGCGCGCGTTGACCGGCTGGCGCAACGACTGGAACGACAACCTGGGCGCGGTCAACTTCCGGTTCGACAAGCGCCGGCACGACCCGGGCGTCAAGAAGATCTTCGGCAAGCGCGGCCACTTCGACTGGAAGGACTCGTGCCGCCTCTGCGTCCATCACCGCCTTCACCCGTCCTTCTTCGTCACGAAGATGTGGAGCTACTTCATCCCGACCCCGCCGCCCAAGGGGACCCAGCTCGCGCTCCAGCGCCTCTACGTGCACCACGGCTACGACGTGAAGCCGGTGGTCGCGGCGATCCTCAAGCACCCGGCGCTCTACACGGGCCCGCGGATGGTCAAGAATCCAGCCGTCTACACGGCAGGACTGCTCCGTGGGATGCGGCGCGGGATCGACACCCTCGCCTGGACCTGGTTGATGCAGCTCGCGGGCATGTCGCTCTTCTACCCGCCCAACGTCGCGGGTTGGGACGACACGCGCTGGCTGGACACCGCGACCTACCACGCGAGGTGGGAGATCGCGTCACGCGCGATCCGGCCGCACGTGCTCGACAGCGACAAGGCGAAGTTGCCCGCCAACGCGACCAAGCTGATCCGAAACGCGGAGCACCTGCTGGGCAGCCCGACGGTCACCGCACAGACGCATGCCGCGCTCAAGCACTTCGTCAAGGTCGCGCTCGCCGATGCCGACCAGCACTGGAAGAGAACGTCCTATCCCGCGCTGATCGAGAACGCACTCCGACAGCTCCTAGCCGCCTCCCCCGACCTTCTGACCTCCTGATGCCCGACTCCTGCCACCACTGCAACGAGTTCTCGCGCGCCTCCTTCGTCCGGCGCGGCGCCGCCGAAGCGGGCCGCGGGCTGCCCGCGATCGAGGCGGGCATGCCGCTTCCCGCCGGAACGGGCCTCGACCGACGGACGTTCGTCACCCGCACCTTCGGGCTCGCGCTCTCGGTCTACGGTCTCGGCAAGCTCGGGCTGTTCGACGAGGGCATCGCGCGCGCCGCCTCCGGGCCGGCGCAGCCGGTGCTCGTCTCGGTCTTCCTGCCCGGCGGCACGGACTCGCTGTCGGTGCTCTACCCCGGCAACGACTCCACCTACCGGCGGCTTCGGCCGTCGCTGAAGCTCGACCCGGCCGCGGGCCAGGTCTTCACCGAGGACACGCGGCTGTACTGGCACCCGAAGCTGGCCCCGCTCGCGACCCTCCACGGCGAGGGGAAGGTCTCGGTCATGCCCGCCGTCGGGTACACGCATCCCGACCAGTCGCACTTCACCTCGCGCCACTTCTGGGAGGTCGGCGCCACCGACGCGAGACTGGTGAGCGGCTGGATGGGGCGCTATCTCGATCACGCGGGCGCGATGGACAACCCCCTCCAGGGCCTCTCGCTCGACTCCCAGCTGCAGCCGTCGATCGCTTCGACGAAGGTGCCAGTCGCGGCCCTTTGGGCGCCCGAGGACTACTCGTTTTATGCGCCTGGCGTCTGGGGCCAGGTGGAGAATCGGATGCTCGAGACGATCGGGTCGCTCGGCGCCCGCCGTCGCGATCCGTTCCTGAACCAGGCCGCGGCGGCGACCGCGCAATCCGATCGACTGCGACGCCAGCTCGCACCCTTCGCACAGGGCAACGGCAACGGCTACGGGAGCCCGGTCACGTATCCGGACGGCGACTTCCCGCATCAGCTCGCCGGGCTCGCGGCCATGCTCGCCGCTGGCCTCCCCTTGCGATGCGTGGCCGTGTCGGCCCCGGGCGAGTACGACACCCATTCCGACCAGCCCAACGCGCTGGCCGACGGGCTCGACACCACCGCGCAGAGCCTGTTCGCCTTCCAGCGCGACCTCGAGGCGCGCGGGCTCGCCGGCCGGGTGCTAACGCTGGTCTGGTCGGAGTTCGGCCGCCGCGCCGAGGAGAACGGCAGCAACGGCACCGACCACGGCGCCGCCGGCACGGCGTTCCTGATCGGCACGAGGGCACGCGGCCAGATGATCGGCGAGTTCCCCGGGGTCACCAGGCTCGACGACGACGGGAACCTCGTGGCCACCTCCGACTTCCGCGGGATCTACTCCTCCCTGCTGGAGCAGTGGTTCAACCAGGACGCCGGCGCGGTCATCCCGGGTGCGGGCTCGTTCGCGCGCACGCAGCTCCTGAAGTGACGAAGGTCATAGCCCTGGCGGCTGCCGCCGCAGCGGTGCTCGCTGCGGGATCGGCGACGGCCTCCACTCCCGGCCGCCTCGGGGTTCGGGCGACGGAGTTCCACCTCACGCTCTCGCGGGCCTCGGTGAAGAAGGGCCGCGTGCTGGTTCAGCTCCAGAACGCGGGTGAGGACGTCCACGACCTCCGGATGCGTCGAATCGGCGGCACGCGCACCTACGCGTTCCCGCTCACCAACCCGGGTGGCGTGGTGACGCTCTCGCTGCGGCTGCTCCCGGGTCGCTACCGGTTGTGGTGCTCGGTCGCGAACCACGCGCAGCTCGGTATGCGTGCCGTGTTGCGCGTGCGGCGCTGACGTAGCATCGAGGGATGCGCGATCCTGTCAAGGTCGCCTGCGCCCAGGTCGAGCCGGTGCTCTTCGACCGCGCCGCGACCATCGACCGCATCGCCGAGGTGGCCGCGGAGGTGGCGGGAAATGACGCGCAGTTGGTGCTCTTCCCCGAGACGTTCATCCCCGCCTACCCCTCGAACCGCTGGGTGCGCTTCCTCGCCGGCGGCCAGGATGCGAAGTCGACGTTCGCCAGGCTGGCCCGCGAATCGCTGGAGGTTCCCGGCCCGGATTCCGACCGGATCGGCGAGATCGCCCGCGAGCACTCGCTGTGGCTCGCGGTGGGCGCGAACGAACTCGACCGCGGGACGATCTACAACGCGCTCCTCCTCTACGGGCCCGACGGGTCGCTGGCCCTCCACCACCGCAAGCTCGTGCCGACGAACCACGAACGGCTCGTCTGGGGCCCGGGCGACGGCGGCGGCCTGCAGGCGGTCGAGACCGGGATCGGCCGCGTCGGCGGGCTCATCTGCTGGGAGAACTTCATGCCGCTCGCGCGGTTCTCGTTGTACGAGAGCGGCGTCGAGGTCTATCTCGCGCCCACGGCCGAGGACAGCGAGCAGTGGCACGACTCGATGAAGCACATCGCCCGGGAATCGCGCGCCTTCCTCCTCTCGTGCTGCGTCTACCAGCGCGCCTCGAGCTACCCGGACGACGTGCAGCTCGCCGGGGGCGACGAGCTCGTGGGCCGGGGCGGCTCCGCGATCTTCGGCCCGGACGGCGCCTACCTCGCGGGCCCGCTCTGGGACGAGGAAGGGATCCTCTACGCGGAGCTCGACCCGCAGCGCCTGTACGAGGAGCGCCAGCGGTTCGACCCGGCCGGCCACTACCACCGTCCGGACGTCTTCAAGCTGAAGGTACGACGCTAGGTCTCGACGGAAACCGCCGCCGGCTCCGCGGGCTTGCGCTCTCCGAGCAGCTTCCGCTCGAACCAGTCGAGGATCGTCTCGAAGCGCATCACGCGGTGGGCAGGTGAGCCGCTGCGGCTCAGGTTGTGCCCCTCCGCGGGAAAGATCACCAGCTCGACGTCGCGCTTCAGCACCCGGAGAATCGCGAACAGGTCCTCCCCGTGGCCGATCGGGCAGCGGAGGTCGTGCTCGGAATGCAGCACGAGGAGCGGCGTCGTGATGTTCTCGGCGTACTTCGACGGCGAGATCGCGAGGTACGCGTCCGGGGCCCGGAACCAGTACTCGCCGACGATGCCCTTGAAGGCCCAGCCGATGTCGCTCGAGCCGCCCTCGAGCACGAAGTTGTTGACCGAACGCTCGGAGCACGCCGCCTTGAAGCGATCGGTGTGGCTCACGATCCACGACGTCATGAAGCCGCCGTACGAGCCGCCCTGGACGCCGAGTCGGTCTGCGTCGATGAAGTCGAATCGCTCGAGCGCCTCGTCGAGGACGGCCATGACGTCCTCGTAGTCGCGCGAGCCCCACCCGGGGCCGCCCTCGACCGGGCCGCGGATCGCGCGCCCCCATTCCTCGCTGTAGCCGGACGAGCCGCGCGGATTGCAGTAGAGGACGGCGTACCCCGCGCCCGCGTAGACCTGGAACTCGTCGAAGAAGTGGTTGCCGTACTGGGCGAACGGGCCCCCGTGGACGTTCAGCAGGAGCGGATAGCGCCGGCCCTCCTCGAAGCCCAGCGGCCGCATGATCCAGGCCTCGACCTCCGAGCCGTCCGCCGAGGTCGCGGTGAAGCGCTCGGGCTCGGCCAGCTCCCAGGACGGGCCCACCTCGGTGAGTTGCCGCTCGCCGGAGAAGATCTCGGGCAGCGAAGTCGGGGGGCTGGCCCCGTGGACGATCTCCCCATCGACGCAATCGAACGCCGTGACCCACACCTCGCTTCCGAGGACCGGCTCGGGCTCGGAGCTCCCGTCGGCCGCTACGCGGTAGAGCAGGTTGTGGCCCGAGTCCTCCACCACGAACAGCAGCGAGTCGCCGTCCCAGACCGGCTCGCGGATCTCGGGATACGGAGCGCAGTTACGGTCGAGCGAGGCGGTCAGGATTCGCCGCTCGCCCGTGGCCACGTCGATGATCGCGATCTGGCCGTGGTGCGGGTAGTCGAAGTCGTCGGTCGTGTGGCGGCAGGCGATCGTCGAGCCGTCGGCCGACCAGGCGGGCGCCTCGTACCGGCTGTCGCCGCCGGTCAGCTGCTCGGGCTCGCCGCCGTTCGCGTCGACGACGAAGACGTCCCGGACGAGATCTGTGTCCCAGTGCTCGTGGCGCGCCGAGGCGAACGCGATCCGCCGGCCGTCGGGCGACCAGGACGGCGCGGCGTCCTCGAAGTCGCCGTCGGTGAGCTGCTTCGGCTCCTCCGACCCGTCCGCCGCGACCGTGAAGAGGTGCCGCCGCCGGTCGCCGATCCAGCCCTCGTCGTCGAGCTTGTACTGGAGCCGGTCGAACCGCCGCGGCGCGCGCTTCCGCTCGTTCTCCTCCTCGTAGGCCTTGTCGCGGACGCGCGACGAGAACGCCAGCCGTGTCCCGTCGGGCGACCAGACCACCTCGGTCACGTCCTCGTCGAGCTCGGTGAGCCGCTGCGGGTCGCCGCCCTCGAGCGGGAGCACGTAGAGCTGCTTCGCCTTGGTCTCGCGGTTCGAGACGAATGCGAGCCGGCTCCCGTCCGGCGCCCAGCGCGGGGCGCCGTCCTGCTTCTCGCCCTGCGTGAGGCGCCTCGGCTCGGCCGACCCGTCGAGCGGGACGAGCCAGATCGCCGAGGCATAGTCGTTCTCCTCCCGGTCGAGACGCCAGGAGACGTAGGCGGCCGAACGGCCGTCCGGCGCGATCCGGGGGTCGTCCGCCCAGGTGAGCTCGTAGACGTCTTCGGGACGCATGGTCACGGAACTTACATCAAGGCGTTTTCCGCTCCGCGGGCGCGGGAACACGCCGCGGGAAGCAATCCGAAGGAGGGTCATGGCCGAGCTCGTCGCCGATTACGTCCTGAAACGCCTCCGCGAGTGGGGCGTCCACCGAATCTACGGGTACCCGGGCGACGGGATCAACGGGTTCCTGGGCGCGCTCGACCGGGCCGACGGCGACCCGGAGTTCATCCAGGCGCGCCACGAGGAGATGGCCGCGTTCATGGCGTGCGCCCACGCGAAGTTCACCGACGAGGTCGGCGTGTGCATGGCCACCTCCGGCCCAGGCGCGATCCACCTGTTGAACGGCCTCTACGACGCCAAGCTCGACCACGCGCCGGTGGTCGCGATCGTCGGCCAGCAGAAGCGGATGTCGCTCGGCGCCGAGTACCAGCAGGAGGTCGCCCTCCAGGTGCTCTTCAAGGACGTCTCCGAGTTCGTGCAGGTCTGCATGGAGCCCGCGCAGGCTCGGCACCTCGTCGATCGCGCGCTCCGCATCGCACTGGCGAAGAACGGCGTCTCCACGCTGATCATCCCGAACGACGTCCAGGAGGAGAAGGCGATCGAGTCGCCGCCGCGCGAGCACGGCGCCGTCTACTCCAGCATCGGCTACACGCCGCCGCGGGTGCTCCCGCACGAGCGCGACCTCGACCAGGCGGCCCGCGTCCTCAACGAGGGCAAGAAGGTCGCGATGCTCGTCGGCCAGGGCGCCGGGGGCGCGCGCGACGAGCTGATCGAGACGGCCGAGCTGCTCGGAGCCGGCGTCGCCAAGGCGCTGCTCGGCAAGGACGTGCTTCCCGACGACCTGCCGTTCGTGACCGGCTCGATCGGCCTGCTCGGCTCGACCGCGAGCTACGAGCTGATCAAGGGCTGCGACACGCTCTTCATGGTCGGGACGAGCTTCCCGTACGCCGAGTTCCTGCCCAAGGAGGGCCAGGCCCACTGCGTCGAGATCGACATCGAGCCGAGCCGGATCGGGATCCGCTACCCGGTCGACGTGCAGCTCGTCGGCGACGCGAAGGAGACGCTGCGCGAGCTGATCCCGAAGCTCGAGCGCAAACAGGACCGCTCCTGGCGCGAGAAGATCGAAGGCCAGGTCGACGAGTGGTGGCGCGTCGTCGAGGACCGTGCGCACCAGGACGGCGACCCGATGAACCCGCAGCGCGTCGTCTGGGAGCTCTCGCAGCGCCTGCCCGAGGACGCGATCGTCTGCGCCGACTCGGGCTCGTCCACGAACTGGTTCGCGCGCGACCTGCGCCTCGGTGAGGGCAACCGCGCGTCGCTCTCCGGGACGCTCGCGACGATGGGACCCGGCACGCCCTATGCGATCGCGGCCAAGTTCGCCCACCCGGGCCGCCCGGTGATCGCGTTCGTCGGCGACGGTGCCTTCCAGATGAACGGCATGAACGAGCTGATCACCGTCAAGCGCTACCACGAGCGCTGGAAGGACAACCCGACGCTCGTCTTCTGCGTCTTCAACAACCAGGACCTGAACCAGGTCACCTGGGAGCAGCGCGTGCTCACG
>DATDMJ010000083.1:0-30447 GCA_036518855.1 Gaiellaceae bacterium
ACCCGGGGTCTTCCGGCAGAACGATCTCGCCGGCGAACGACTCGCGGAAGGAGCTCAGACCCTGCACCTGCCGGGCGACCCTAGTCGATTTCGCTCGAAAGGCCCGCCGACGCGGCGTGGCCGACAAGGGCGGGACCTTCCAGGCAATCGCGACGATCCCCGAGTCCCGTCTACTGCACGTTCAAGGGATTCCGCCAGTCACCGATCCTCAGAACCCAGGCTGATCCGGCGGGCTGCCCGCCGTAGCACCCCCGTAGCGGCTCGTTCGTCAGTACCCCAGCCAGGCCCTGTTCGCCAGCGCCGTCTGCACGCTGTTGATGTAGTTCACGGCGCCCGCGTCGTACCAGCTGCCCGAGTACCACGCGCCGACACAGCCCCAGAAGACGTACGGCCATCCGTGTGCGGCGGCGATCTGCCTCACCGTTTGGCCGTTGTAGAGCCACGAGCCCCCGTCGTAGAAGTCGCCGTTGTAGCAAGCGCGCAGCCTGGCCGCGTAGAAGTCGACCGCCAGGGCCGTCGAGTTCTGCGTATCCGGCATCCCACCCCAGAGCAGCGACCCGTCGCAGGACTTGTTCTTGATCTGCATCACGCTGAAGGAGCCGATCGTCTGATCGCCCCCGCCGCAGCGGTCTCCCCACCACGACTGATGCCAGCTCGACTCGACGACGGCCACGGCGCGGAGCAGGTCTTCGTCGACCCCCCAGCGGCAGGCGGCCCACGAGAACATCTCCGTCGTCGTGCCCGTGAACTGCCCCTGGACGAGACCCACCCTCGCCGCCCAGGCCGACCAGTAGGGGTTGATCGAGCTCGGCCCCCAGGTGTACGAGCCGTCCCCGACCGTGTGGTTGGCGGTGAAGTTGTCCGGGCGCGGCTCCCAGCTGCTGTGGATGATCGCGCCGGCGCAGAAGGCGGCACTGCGGGGAAGCGAGTTCGCAACCTTGCAGCTCGCCTCCGCCCGGTCGACGCAGTCGCGTGAAGGTTCGGTGCGGAAATACCCGGGCGGACCGGGCGGTGGAGGCGGTGGGGGCGGGACGACCGGAGGAGTGACGACCACCGTTGGCCTCGAGCGCGCCGACCCGTGCCCCGCGCGGTTGTAGGCGGTGACGACGACGCGCAGCCTGCGACCGGTGTCGCCCGCTCCGACCACGTACTTCGCGCGCCGCGCGCCGCGCAGCTTCGTGCACGACCTGCCGGCTCGGTCGCAGGACTGCCAGGCGTAGTGAAACCCGGTCGGCCGGTTCGACCACCGGCCCCGCCGCGCGGCGATCGTCTTCCCCGGGACCGCGGCGCCCGCGATCTGTGGCGCCGCCCGGTTGTGGGGCGGGTGAAGCCTTGCGGCAAGCGCCGTCCCCGCGGCGATCAGGGGGACTGCGAAGAGAATGGCGGCTCGCTTCATCGCGTCAGCTGGACCGTATATCGGCCGCCAGCCGTCATCGCTCGAACTCTTCCACAGGCACAGGCGATCCACAGCCGACCGGTGGACGAGTTTCCCGCTCGTTGCGGACGCTTTGACACGTTTTCCACATGCGATCTACAGGCAGTTCGCGCAACCCTTTGGAGCATGGACACGAATGCGCACGAGGCCGTCGGCGGGGTCGACGAGCTCAGCACGCGGATCGCGGCGCTCGCGGCCGAACGCCAGCAGCTGCGAGCCGCGAACGCGAGCGGAGAGCTGCTCGAGGAGAACCGCCGCCAGCTCGGCCGAAGCCAGTGGGAGCTCGCTCAGGCCTTGATCGAGCAGCACCTGCCCGGCTTCGCCGCCGCCTAGCTCTAGAACGCTTCGCGTCGTCTGGCGGCGCTCACGCCGTGGGCAGCCACGTCGCCGAAGAGCGCCAGGATCACGAAGATCCACTCCCAGCCGGTTACGCCGCGCCCGCCGGTGTTCCAGAGGATCACGTAGAGGAGCGTCGTCAGCGGCAGGAAGATGATCCCCAGGATCGGCCAGATGAGCGGGCCGAAGGCGCGGTCGACCCAGGGGGTGAAGATCCACATCAGCGCCAGCGCGAGGCGAGGCGAGAAGATCGCGATCAGGACGAAGATGCAGCCCATCGACAGTTGATGTCCTTCGACACGGCGCTAGCCGTCCCTGCCCTGAACCGCTTCGGCCGTGAGGCCCCTGAGCGGATCAGTCGAGGCGCGGGCTGTTCTGGCGCTCGCCCGGCGTGTGGAAGCGCTCGTCGTGATGCGCAAACGGGCTCATCTCGAAAAGGCTGAACACAAAGAGCGCGAGCACAGCCACCACGAACGCGATCGTCAAGACGACCATCAGGAAGTGCATGCCGAACCTCCTTTGTTCGCCGGGATTGTCGACCGTCGCGGTCGTGAGGCCATCGGCCGCCGCACTGATCCGGCGTGCGGGTTTTCCGCACGAGCGCCGGCGTCGCTAGCGGGCCATCAGCTCCTTGAATCCGGGCTCGTCGCGGATCGGGTCGAAGTCCGTGTCGGTTGCGACGAGCTTGCCGAAACGCTCTGAGCCTTCCGTCGCCATCCGGAGGTGCTCGATCGCGGCCTCCTTCTCCCCGGCGAGGCTCTCGACGCAGGCGACGTTGTACGCGACCCCGCGGTACTCGGGGTGCGCCTCGAGGATCTCACGGCCGCGCGCGGCAGCCTCCGCATAGTCGCCGGCCTCGTACAGCGGGCGCAGCTGCGACCACTCCTCCCAGCCGAAGACCTCGTACGCCTTCCCGGGGGTGCCGCCGACCGAGACGATCGTCGTCTCCGGCTCATCGGCGAATGCCGTCCGCCTGACGCCGGACGCTGCGAAGACGAACGTTCCCGTCGGCGCGTCGACGCTCTCGCCGTCGAGCTCGAACCTCGCGCGGCCGGAGTGGACGAAGTACAGCTCCTCTTGCTCGTCCTCCTCCCCGGCCTCGTCGTGCTCGTTGAGGATCCGGTCTCCGGCCTCGTGACCCGTCCACGTGTTCACGCCGAACGCCTGGATGCCGAAGTGCTGCCGGACCGGCCGCCAGGGCTCGCGGCCGTCGTTCAGCTCCTCGATCTCGTCAAGCCGCGCAACTGCATAGCCGCTCATCTGACCTCCTCGGGACTCGGGAGCTCATAGTCCAGCAGATGCTGATCTTCGAGGACGTGACGCGAGAGTTCGACGGGCACCGGGTGCTCGTGATCGCGCAAGGCTGGGAGTACGTCGTTGGGCCGCCCGACCCTGAGCCGGGCGGCCCAGCGCGACTGGCTAGCGGATCGAGCCGCCGTGGGGAAGGGTCCGCCAGAGGATCCTGCTCAGGTTCGTCGTCCTGGCCTGACCGGCCGAGCCGAACGGCACCTGCTGGTCGCAGACCGTGCCGACGGCCGGCAGTGCGAGCGTCTCGATGTACGCGTTGACGTCGTCGTCGATGCACTGCGAGTTGCCGCCGTATGCGGTGTGGCCGTCGCCGCGCATGGTCAGCAGCCGCACGTTGCCGAGCTGCGCCGCGGTCCGTAGCGCGCCGCGGTACGGCGTCGCCGGGTCGTAGGTCGTCGCGACCTCGAGCACGGTCGGTGCCGAGCCCGAGGCGTGGAACGGGCCGCGGAAGACGCCGACCGAGTGCGGGTTGTAGAGCCCGTAGTTCAGCTCGACGTACCCCTCGTTCCACCACGCGTGCGGGAACAGGCCCCACGAGTGGTTTCCGGCCGCCAGGTACATGTCGATGATGGCGCTGTTGTCGCCGTGGTCGCCGCCGTTGCCGTGCACGTGCTGGTAGACCTGGTCGGCAGCCGTGATCAGGAAGTAGCGGTCGCCGCCCGGCGAGTAGGTGCCGTCGTCGTTCCGCCCGAAGAACGAGTCCGCGAGGGACCTGAACGTCGTGCCGTCCCCGTTGTGCGCCTCCTGCAGCGCCTGGACGAGGACCGGCCAGAGCTGCTTCGCGTACATCGCGAGCATCGCTCCGGCGATCAGGTCGTCGCCGCCCACCGGCCGCGGGTCGGGCCCTCCCGCTGGAAGCGGGTTCTGGTACGCGGACTGGACGAGCTGCTCGTAGGCGTCCGCCGGGTCGTCTCCACCGAACTGGCAGATGTCCTGATGCGCCGCACACCCCTGGAAAAAGCGGCCGAGGGCGAACTCGAACCCGTTCGACTGCTCGCGCAGGTTCTCCATCGGCCGGTTGATCCACCCCTGGACGTCGACCGGGCCGTCGAGAACCATCGCCCGGTAGTGGTGCGGGAACAGGGTCGCGTAGGTCGAGCCCAGGAACGTCCCGTACGAGAAGCCGAAGTAATTCAGCCGCTGGTCGCCCATCGCGGCGCGAACCCGGTCCATGTCGCGGGCGGTGTTGGCCGTCGACAGGTAGCGCAGCACGTCGCCGTTCTGCTGGATGCACTGCTGGATGTACTGCCGGTCCTTCGCGATCAGCGCGTCGCGATCGAGGTTGAACGGCGTGGTGAAGGGCTCCGAGTAGATGCCCTGCGTCTCCTGGTTCGCGTGGCAGTCGACGGACGGCTGCGTCTCGGTGACGCCGCGCGGGTCGACCGCGACGATGTCGAAGTGGTCGTTGACCGCACCGAAGAGGTCGCCGCCGATCGCGTGGATGGTGTCGACCGCGTCGCCGCCGGGCCCGCCGAAGTTGACGAACAGGGATCCGAGCCGCTCGCCTTGTGCGGGCAGCCTGATGATCCCGAGGTTGAACGTCGCTCCGTGCGGATGGTTGTAGTCGCGCGGAACCTGGAGGTTCGCGCACTGGTACCCGCCGCCGCAGTCCTGCCAGTTGAGGCCGCCGCCGTGATGGTGCGCCGCTCTCGCGTGATGCAGCTTCGTCCGCGCTGCGCCGGCCGAGATGCCGACCGTGAGCACGGCCGCAGCCACGAGGAGCATCGTGGCCAAGCGATGTCTCGCAGACATGCTCTCCCCTCTCTTTTCGTTTCCCCCGGGGCGGTCCTAACAGAGGCGCGAGCGAGGGTCAACGGGCCGCTACCGTTCCGAAGTGGCCGCTTTGCTCGTATTTCTTGCGCTGGCGGCACCGCCGGCGCCGGGTGCGCCGATCCCGCGCGACCCCGTCGCGCTCGCTGCTCGCCTCGACTCGACGACGCGCGACCTCACTGCGGCAATCGACGCATGGCACCCGCGGACCGGGCGCGTGCCCGACGACGTGACGCTGTACGCGCTCTACCAGCAGCGGATCCTGCTGCTGCTCGGCGAGCGGCCGCGGCTTGCGAAGGCCGTGTTCCGGCGGCTGCCGGGCTCGCCGCTGCGGACGGAGCTGTCCGCGAGGAGCGAGCTCGGGAAGCTCTCCAGGCCGAGCCCGCTCAGCGCGTTCAAGACCGGGCCCGCGGCGCCTGCCGACCGGCTGCGCGGCTACTACCTCGAGGCGCAGCGGCGCTTCGGCGTCGCGTGGAACGTCCTCGCGGCGATCAACTACGTCGAGTCGGCCTTCAACAAGCTCCGCAACGCAAGCACCGCCGGCGCGCAGGGGCCGATGCAGTTCATCCCGTCGACCTGGCACCGCTACGGCCTCGGCGGCGACGTCCACGACCCGCACGACGCCATCCTCGGCGCGGCGAACTACCTCCACACGAACGGCGCGCCGCGGAACTACCGGCGCGCGCTCTTCCGCTACAACCCGTCCTGGCTCTACGTCGACGCGGTGCTCCGCTACGCAGGGCGGATCCGCTCGGACCCGGACGCGTACTACGTCTTCTACAGCCGGCAGGTGTTCGTGCGCACCCCGCACGGGCTCGTGAGGCTGACCGGGCCGCGATGACCTGAGGCGGCGCTTGGGATGCCGACCTGGAGGCCGTGCCGGCTTTGCCGGCGCGGCCGTTCACTTTACGGTTAGCGAGTGACCTGCTCAGCCTGCGGCACCGAGAACCGGGCCGGCCGGAAGTTCTGCTCGAACTGCGGCGCGCCCCTCGCCGTCGCCTGCCCGGCCTGCGGCGCGGCGAACGAGCCGGACGACCGCTTCTGCGGCGAGTGCGGCACGGCGCTCGAAGCCGGTGTGCCCGCCGCTCCGGCGGTGGAGTCCGAGCGGCGGCTCGTCTCGGTCCTCTTCGGCGACCTCGTCGGGTTCACGACGCTCTCCGAGGACCGCGACCCGGAGGCCGTCCGGGAGCTGCTCTCGACCTACTTCGACACTTCGCGCCGCGTGATCGAGCGCTACGGCGGCACCGTCGAGAAGTTCATCGGCGACGCGGTCATGGCGGTCTGGGGCACGCCAGTGGCGCGCGAGGACGACGCGGAGCGTGCGGTTCGCGCCGGCCTCGAGCTCGTCGAGATCGTGGGAGGCCTGGGCGACGGCCTGGCCATGCGCGTTGGCGCCGTGACCGGCGAGGCCGCGGTGACGATCGGGGCCGAGGGCCAGGGGATGGTCGCGGGCGACCTGGTCAACACCGCCTCGCGCGTGCAGGCGGCCGCGGAGCCCGGGAGCGTGCTCGTGGGCGAGCGGACGCGCCGCGCCAGCGAGGCGGCGATCGCGTACGAGGAGACGGGCGAGCACGAGCTGAAGGGCAAGGCCGAGCCGCTGCCGCTGTGGCGGGCGCTGCGTGTGATCGCGTCGAGGCGTGGCGAGGGCCGCGCCACCGGCCTCGAGGCGCCGTTCGTCGGCCGCGAGCGGGAGCTGCGGCTGATCAAGGATCTTTTCCACGCCGCGAGCGACGAGCGCAGGGCACGGCTGGTCTCGATCGTCGGCATCGCCGGAATCGGCAAGACGCGGCTCTCGCAGGAGTTCGAGCGCTACATCGACGGGCTCGTCGGCGACGTCTACTGGCACCGCGGGCGATGTCTCGCCTACGGCGACGGGATTGCGTACTGGGCGCTCGCGGAGATGGTGCGGATGCGCGCAGGGATCGTCGAGCAGGAGGATCCCGAGGCCGCAACGCGGAAGCTGCGGGAGACGCTCGAGGAGTTCTTGCCGGAGGAAGAGGAGCGCGCCTGGGTCGAGCCTCGCCTCGCGCAGCTTCTCGGCTTCACCGAGCTGGCTTCCACCGATCGCGAGGACCTCTTCGCCGCGTGGCGCCTGTTCTTCGAGCGGCTCGCGGAGCGCGGTCCGACCGTGCTCGTCTTCGAGGACCTCCAGTGGGCGGACGCCGCGCTGCTCGACTTCGTCGACTATCTCCTCGACTGGTCGCGCAACTTCCCGCTCTTCATCCTCGCCCTGGCGCGGCCCGAGCTCTCCGAGCAGCATCCGGGCTGGGGCGCAACCAAGCGCGACTTCACCTCGATCGCGCTCGAGCCGATTTCGGACGACGCGATGGACGAGCTGCTCCGCGGGCTCGTTCCGGACCTGCCCGAGGATCTGCGTGCCCGGATTCGCGAGCGGGCCGAGGGCGTCCCGCTGTACGCGGTCGAGACGGTCAGGATGCTGATTGACCGCGGCGGCGAGATCGAGTCTCTGGAGGTCCCGGAGACGCTGCATGCACTGATCGCGGCGCGGCTGGACGACCTCGGCCCAGACGAACGGCGCGTGGTCGAGGACGCCTCGGTTCTCGGCAAGTCGTTCACGAAGGACGGGCTCGCCGCATTGACGGGGATGCGCCCGGAGCAGCTCGAGCCGATCCTTGCTGTCCTCGTGCGAAAGGACCTGCTCACGCTGCAAGCCGATCCTCGTTCGCCGGAGCGCGGCAACTACAGCTTCCTGCAGGCGCTCGTGCAACGGATCGCGCACGACACGCTCTCGCGCAAGGAGCAGAAGGCCCGGCACCTCGCAGCTGCCCGCTACTTCGAGGAGACCTGGGGCTCAGAAGACGCCGAGATCGTCGAGGTGACCGCCGCGCACTACCTCGATGCCTATCGAGCCGATCCGGAGGCAGACGACGCCGGCGAGATCCGGAGTGCTTCGCGTGAGGCGCTCGTGCGTGCGGCTCGGAGGGCTGCGTCGCTGGCCGCAACCGAGCGGGCCCAGAGCTACTACGAGCAGGCGGCGGAGCTCGCCGACGAAGCGCCGGCGCGCGCCGAGCTGCTCGAGCACGCCGGAGCCATGGCAGAGGCAGGCGGCAAGCCGGAGGCCGGCGTGAAGCTCTTCGAGGAGGCGATCTCCCTCTACACGGCCGAGGACCAGCCCCACGCGGCCGCGCGGGTCGAGGCGAAGCTGGCCTCCGTCCTCTGGGACGCAGGCGAGATCGATAAGGGGGCCGAGCGGATGACCCGCTCCTTCGAGATCCTCCGCGACGACGAGCCGGATGAGGACCTCGCGATGCTCGCGGCGCAGCTGGCCCGCATCCACTACTTCACCGGGAACATCGAGGCGGCGGTAGAACCACTCGAGTTCGCGCTCGGGATCGCCGAGTCGCTCTTCCTGCCCGAGGTGCTGTCCGAAGCCCTCAACACGAAGAACCTCTTCCTGATCACGAGCGGTCGGCGGCAGGAATCGGAGGCCCTGCTCCGGCACTCGCTCCGGCTCGCGAAGGAGCACGGAATCCAGTCGTCGGCCCTGCGGGCGCAGTTCAACCTCGGGTACCACATCGCCGGCGAGGACCGGTACGAGGAGGCGCAGGAGATCGATGGGGAAGCGCTCGAGCAGTCCGAGCGGCGCGGCGACCGCGTCTGGGTCTCGGCCTTTCGAGGACACTTCCGGCAGACGGACTACCTACTCGGCAACTGGGACCGCGTCGACGCCAGCGAGGAAGAGATCTCCGAGGCCATCGAGGCAGGCATTCGCGCGAGGCTCGACCTGTTCGGAGTCCTCCCCCACGTGTACCTCCACAGGGGGCAGCTCGACCGACTCCAGGGCCTCATCGCGAAAATGCCCGAGACGTCGGCGGAGATCCAGGACATCGCAGGGCACACGCTCGGCCGCGCAGCCCACGCCCGCGCCGAGGGCCGCTACGTGGACGCCCTCGCAGGCGCGGAAAAAGTGCTGGCCATGGGCTCCGACCTCGGGTTCGAGCACCCGTTCGACCGGCTGGCGTTCGTCGATGCCCTCGAGGCCGCGCTCGAGCTGGACGATCTCGACTCGATCCGGCGGCGGGTCGAGGAGTTTCGGCAGCGCCGTCCCGCAGACCAGCTGCCGTTCGGCGTCGGACAGGTTCGTCGCTTCGAGGCGCTGCTCGCCGTCCGGGAAGGCGACGGCAACCGGGCCGAGGAGCGGTTCCGAGCAGCCGCGGAGATCCTGCGCGAGATCAGCGCCCGCTTCTACCTCGCATGCGTGCTGCTCGAGCACGGCGAGTGGCTCGTGCAGAGCGGACGGGCCGACGAGGCTGAGCCGCTGCTGACCGAAGCGCGGGAGACCTTCGAGCGGCTCGACGCGAAGCCGTGGCTCGAGCGGCTCAACGCCGTCGCCGAGCCGGTTACGTCGTAAATCGCGGTCGCGCGGGAAGCAGCGGGCGGCGGTACTCGAAGACCTGCCAGACCCGCGGCTCTTCGCGCTGCGGGTGTGGCGAAGCGGGCGCCGGGCGGCCCGCCGGCCTCACCTGACGCCCGCGTGACCTCGCCGTCCTCATCGAACTCTGAGCGTCGTGTAGGTCGCCTGGAAGCCGGCCTTCGAAGCGCGGAAGGTGAGCGTGCCCTTTCGCCGCGGCTTCAGCGTGAAGACGAGCTTGCCGCTCGAATTGGTCCGTCCTGACCTGGCCTTCACGCCCTTGCCGGTGACGCGGACGACGACGCCTGCGAGCGGTGTGCCGTTGTACTTCGAGACACGCACGGTGATGCGGCTCTTGCGTCCGTGCCGTGCGTTGCCGGACACCGAGAGGCGCATGCGCGGCTGGAGCGAGATCGTCTGTGCCTGCGACCAGGCGCCCTGGTTGCGGTCCTCGTCGGTCGCGGCGACACGCCAGTAGAGCGTGCCGCCCGACGAGTAGCCGCTCTGGGTCATGGCCGGCGCGTAGTTCGCGTTGTCGGTGGTCGTCTCCTCGAGGCGGGTGCTGAAGCTCTCGTCGGAGGCGATCTGGACCTTGTACTGGCGGGCGCCGAGACGCGGGTCCCAGCTGAGCAGCACGTGGTCGAGCGCGCTGTCCGTGTGCAGGTGCACCGGCTCGCCGATGCTGCGCGTGTACGTCTGCGTCGCCGAGTACGGGCCCGGGACGTCGGGCCCACTCGAGCTCGGGAACTCGGCCCGGACGCGCCAGCTGAAGACGCCGGTGCCGGTCATCTTGATGAACGAGACGGCGGGAGTCCGGAAGCCGGAGTAGTAGTGGTGACTGCCGTCGGGGGAGTCGATCGAGACGTCGTACGACGACGCGCCCTGCACCGGCGACCACGCCCAGACGGGAAGCATCTCGCCGGAGCTCGGGTTCTGCGGGCTGGGCACGGGCGCTGCCAGCTTCTTCTGGAACATCCCGGCAGCAGACCAGGTGAGGCCGGTCAGGTTCTCGTCGTCGGCGCGGACGCGCCAGTAGAGGACGGTGTCGGCGGGATAGGTCGTGGCGCTCGAGTACGAAGTGCCGTCGGTGGTCACGTTGTCGAGGAGGTTGCTGAAGCTCGCGTCGGAGGCGACCTGGAAGCGGTAGCGGCGCGCGCCGTCGGCGGGGCTCCACAGGAAGGTCGGCTGGTCGTAGAAGAGCTGGCCGGCGGCCGGGTAGAGCAGGTTCGGCGGCAGGGACTGCTTCTGGAAGTTGTCCGCGTTCGCGAGCAGCGGGTTGCCGAGCGCGAGGCTCCCGTCGAAGTTCTGGGCCGGCAGGACGGCCCAGTAGTACGAGGTCGTCTCGTCGGTGTACGTGCGCGAGGTGTTCGCGGTGCGTGGCGCGTACGCGGGAACGTGCGTGAAGCCGTAGTCGACGATCGACGTGAAGTTCGCGTCGCGGGAGACGAGCACGAAGTAGCTCTGCGCGTTCGAGATCTCGTTCCAGGTGAAGTACGGCGTGTGGCGGTTGAGGGTGCCGGTGATGGGCGTCAGATAGTCGCCGGCGCACGGGTAGCCCCCGTTGCAGCCGGCCGAGACCGGGGTTGGGTAGCCCGTCCAGTCGAACGCCGTGCCGTTGCCGGTGCCGTCGTCGAGGTAGGTGTAGTCACCGTAGACGTCCTGGCTGGCGGTGTCGCGGTCGGTCCTGGCGCGGACGCGCACGCAGTAGGTGCCGGGGACGAGCGAGATCGAGCCGTCGTTGGCCACCGTCATCGGATCCGAATACGGCTTGACGTTGTTCCAGCCGTTGCCGAGCGGCGTCCACGCGGGAACAGCGGTATCGACCCGCCAGTGGTGGTCCGAGGCCGGGGCGCTCCAGTTGCAGATGCTCGACTCGAACGGCGCCACGTCGACCTCGTAGCTCGACGCGCCGTGGACCGGGTCCCAGGTCACGATCGGAACCTGCGTCTGGTAGCCCGGCGTGCCGGCGTCGAGATCCGTGCCCGGGTCGCTGACGTTGTCGCGCATGTGCAGGTTCTTGATGCTGGGCGCGGTGACGGGTGGGACGTTGTCGAACGTCTTCTGGAATGTCGGGCCGACGTTCCAGACGCCCGCGTTGCCGTCCGGGTCGAGCGCCCGGACGCGCCAGTGGTACGTGTCGTCCTTGAACACCTTCGTGGGCGAGAGCGAGGTGGCGATCGTGGTGCCGTCGCAGCAGACCTTCGAGCCCGGCGCGAAGTCCGCGGAGGGGTTCACCTCGAGCTCGTAGGCGACCGCGCCCGGGACCGGATCCCACGAGAACTTCGGGTCGTAGACCTCGTCGCTCGAGTCGAGGTCGGTCACGACGGGGCTCGTGGTGGACGGCCAGGCCCAGCCGAACGAGGCGACGGGTGTCGAGACGCCCTTGTTGCCCTCGGCGTCGACCGGCTGCACCGCCCAGTAGTAGGTACCGGGGGCGAGCGCGTTCGCGATCGCGGCGTTGGTGGCGGCGACGTTGGGCGGGCCGTTCGGATCGTCCTGGTTCGAGAACTTGAACACCAGCGAGCCCAGGGCGGGATCGCTGGCGACCGAGACGAGGTACTGGGCGGCGCCGGACACGGCCGACCAGCGGAGCACGACCGGGTTGCTCGGGAAGCTCAGGGTCTGGCCCTCGGTCGGCGACTGGAGTGTCGTCTGCATCGTCCAGTTCTTCGTGAACGAGTGCGGCGACGTCCAGGGCGAGACCCCGCCGTCCGGGCCGACCGAGCGGACGCGCCAGTAATAGGTCCCGTTCGGAACCGTCTTCAGGAGCGTCGCGCGCGTGTTCCGGGTGAAGAAGTCGTCCTGGCCCTGGCCGAGGACCGGCGAGTTCATCCCGGCGTCGGCGGCGATCTGGAACTCGTACTTGTCCGCGCCGTTCACCGGCGTCCACGCGAAGAACGGCAGGAACTGGCTGACTGCGCCGCTAGCCGGAGCGGTCTGCGTCGGCCGGTCGAGTGCCGCCCGCGCCGGACCGGCGCTCAGCATCAAGATGGCGGCGAAGGCGGCTGCGAGAAGTTTGCGGTCGGCGGGCATTCGGTGAGGGAGGAGCCCGGCCGCTGAGCTCTTCGGATCTCGATGGAAGACTCGAGTTCACCATCGGGGGACTCCCGCGCTTGCCCATCCCTCGTTCGGGGGTAGTTCGCGAATCACATTCGCCGGCACGCCCATCACCAGCGTCCGCGGGGGAACGTCCCTCGTCACGACCGCCCCGGCCGCCACGAATGCCTCCTCGCCGACCACGACGCCCGGAGTCAGGATCGCGCCGCCGCCGATCTTGCAGCCTCGTCTGAGCACCGGCGCCTCGAGCTCGGAGGCCGCGCGGCCGCGACCCATCTCGTCGTCGTTGGTGGTCACGACTCCCGGGCCGACGAACACGTCGTCCTCGATCACCATGTGCGAGGTCAGCCACACGTTCGTCTGGATCCGGACGCGCGCGCCCACGCGGACGTCGCTCCCGAGGGCGCTGCCCCGGCCGAGTACGGACTGCGGTCCGAGCGTCGACCGCTCGCGAACGTGGGCCTGGTCGCCGACGATGGCCTCGGCGCAGATCCGCGCCCCCGCGAACACGATCGCTCCGGCGCAGACCAGGCAGCCGTCCTCGAGCACCGTCGGGCCGGGCTCGTCGCGAGGGGCGCTCGACGTGGCAGCGAGCACCGGCCTGCGGCCGAGGATCGCCCCGTCCTCGACCCGGCAGCCGGAGCCGAACACGACCGGCTCGTGGACGACGATGTTGCTCCCGAGAACCGGCTCGCTCACCGGCGCAGCAGCCGCCTGAGAACGTCGACGGGCCGCGCCAGCGCAATCCCCATGCGCACGCGGCGCTGGGAGCGAAGATCGCCGTACGCCGCCTCGATCTCCTGGAGCGAGCGCTCCAGTTCCGGAACTCTGGCCGCCACCGGCTCGAGCTCCAGCACGCGGCGCCTCAGCCGCTCGTGGTGCTCGCGGAGTCCGCCGGCCTCGGCTGCGAGCGATCGTGCGCGCGCCTCGGTCTGCCACTGAACGCGGACGAGCCGGCCGAGCTCGCGCAGCGGCGTCTCTCGCCGCGGCCGCCTCGGCACCAACCGCTCGAAGAGCGCCACGAGCTCGATCGCGTGCCGCTGCGCGTTGTGGTTGGTCATCGCGAGCTCACGGTTGGCCGCCCCCATGTCGGATCGGTAGAGCTCGAGGTCCCTGCGGAAACGGTCGAGCGTGACCGGCGCCGAGCCTCGCTGCCCACTGAAGCCGTCGGCCTCGAGATGGACGTAGGACTCGGGCGTGACCCAGCCGTCGCTGCCAAACACGTCGTAGACGTACGCGGCTCGTCCACAAGCCATCGCCTCGATGATGACGCGCGCCTTGCCGACCACGATGTCGGCGTCGTTGAGGACGCCGTCCGCTTCGAGGACCTGGTTTCCGTGCTGATTTCCGACGTGGACGATCTCGATCCCGGCCCGGGTGCAGGCATCGTCGACCACTCGGGCGCGGTCGCCCGAGAGGTAGCTCCCGAGCGCCACGACGCGTCGCGGGGGCTCGCGAAGGCTCCCGCGCGGCGTGAAGCGGGCCATGTCGACCGGCTGACGCAGACGGACCACCTCCGCTTTCACGGCGAGGGCCCGCGCTCTGCGCTCGACGCGGTCATTCGTGGCGACGTAGGCGGAAACCAGGTCCGGAAGCTGTGGCGGAACCGAGATGTCGAAGTCCGCCGCATGGATGCTGTACACGAGTGGAGCGGTGGGAAACGTGGCGGCGAGACGGTAGGCGGTGATGCTTTCCTGGGCGAAGACGACGTCGACCTCGGAGGGCAGCGCCTCCTCGCGGGTGGCCAACTGCAGGCCTCGGCTCCTCGCCAAGTCGGCCATCGCGCCGGTCTCCTCGCTGAAGATCGTCACCGCATGGCCGAGCCGCTGGAGCTGCTCCGCGACGATCAGCGTGTAGTGCTCGGTGCCGCCGGGGTCGCCCAGGCGGTACATGCCGAGGACGATCTCCATCAGCGGGTTCCGATGCGCAGGCCGAGCAGCTTCGGCAGCGCCGCGCCCGCCCGGGCCGGCAGCGAGGGCTTGCGGCCGGCTTCCTCCGCCTCCTCGCACGAGAGGATCGACGCGCGCACGAGCCCGCCGCCGAGGCGCTTGACCGGCTCCGGCGGCAGCTTCGGCACCCGCCGCGTCACGAACGGCAGGCGGGTCAGCTCGTCGTCCACGCCGAGGACGAGCCTCGCAATCGTCTGGCCGGCGAGCCACGTCGGGCCGACGCCGTGGCCGGAATAGCCCGCGCCGTAGTGGATCCGCGTCCCCGGCACGGTGCCGAAGAACGGGAGGTGGTCGGACGAGACGTCGATCGGGCCGCCCCATGCATGCGTGATCTCGACGTCGGCGAAGTCGGGCAGCAGGCGGCGCAGGCCCAGCTCGGCGCGGGCGACCGTCGGGGAATCGCGCCAGAAGCGGTCGTCGATCTTGCCGCCGAAGCCGATCGGGCCGGAGCCGCTGCCCATCAGCACGCGCCCGTCGTTCGTCGTCCGGAAGTAGTGCAGGAACATCCGCCCGTCGATCACGGCCTCGCCGCCGGTCCAGTTGATCCGCTCGAGCAGCTCCGGCACGGGCTCGGTGAGGACGACGTAGCTGCCGAAGACGGTCAGCTGCCGCCGGAGTGGGTGCCAGCCGGCGGCCGCCGCGTTCGTCGCCACCACGACGTCCTTCGTGCGCACGCTGCCGAGCTCGGTCTCGACCCTCCCGTCGTCGATCCTGTTCACGCGCGTCGACTCGTGCACGCGGATGCGCTCACCGGCGACCCGGCGGAGCCCGCGGACGAGCCGGGCCGGCTGCACGGTCGCGCAGTCGCGCCAGTGGACCGCCTTGCGGAAGCTCGGCGAGTTGATCCGAGCGGCAAGCTCGTCGGGGGTGAGCGGCACGGCCTCCTCCGGGATGCCCAGCGCGCGCACGGTCTCGACGTCTTCGTCGACTCCCGCGTCCTGGCCCGGCGTGACCGAGACGCGGAGCATCCCGGCCTCGCGGAACCACGCGTCGATTCCGTGCTCCTCGCAGAACGCGCGGATGCTCGGGACGATCCGGTCGGTGATCCGGGCGATCTCGAGCGCGCGCCCGTCGCCGAACTCTTCGCGCAACCGCGGCAGGTAGCTCCAGTAGCCGTGGACGAAGCCGCCGTTGCGGCCGCTCGGCCCGAGCCCGCACCGGTCGGCTTCGAGAAGGACGACGTCGAGATCCGGGTCGCGCTCCTTCAACGCGATCGCCGTCCAGAGGCCCGTGAAGCCGCCGCCGACGATCGCGACGTCGGCCTCGGTGTCGCCCTCGAGCGGCGGGGCTGCCTCCTCGGCGCCCGCCTCCTCGAGCCACCAAACAGTGCCTATGTCCGTTGCTGAACCCCCTCGCATCGACCGGTCGGTTCAGACGGCCGCACGGACCAAGCCCGCACGGCCTGAGATCGGCATCGCAAGCGACGCCTCAGATCCGCGCCGAGGCCTCCGTCAACACGGCGCCGAGGATCCCGACCAGCTCGTCGAATTCGCTCTGCCCTGCGATCAGCGGCGGCGAGATCTGCACCACCGGATCACCGCGGTCGTCGGCGCGGCAGATCAGGCCCTTCTCGAAGAACTGCGGCGAGAGGAAGTCCCGCAGCAGCGCCTCCGACTCCTCGTCCGAGAAGCCCGCCTTCGTCTCCTTGTCCCTGACCAGCTCGAGCGCATAGAAGTAGCCCGCCCCGCGCAGGTCGCCGACGATCGGCACGTCGAGCAACTGCGCGAGGGTCTCGCGGAAGGCGTCCTCGTGGTCGAGGACCCGCTCGACGACCTGCTCGCGCTTCATGATCTCGATGTTCTTGAGCGCGATCGCCGCCTGAACCGGGTGGCCGCCGAACGTGATGCCGTGCGCGTACATCGCCTGGCCGTCGAGGAACGGCTCGACGACGTGGTCCGCTGCAACCACGGCGCCGATCGACGCGTAGGCCGACGAGAGCCCCTTCGCGCAGGTGATCAGGTCGGGCCGGACGTCGTAGCGCTCGGATGCGAACCAGGTGCCGATGCGCCCGAAGCCGGTGATCACCTCGTCCGCGCAGAGAAGGATCCCGTGGCGGTCGCAGATCTCGCGGACGCCGCGCCAGTAGCCCTCGGGCGCGACGATCGCGCCGCCGGCGTTCTGCACGGGCTCCATGATCACCATCGCCACCGTCTCCGGGCCCTCGGCGAGGATCGCCGACTCGAGATCGTCGAGCAGGAACGCGGTGAACGCCTCCTCGGTCTCGCCCGCCGGGCGGTGGTAGCGCAGCGCGTTGCGGACGTGGATCACGTCGGGGACGAGCGGCTCGAACGGCGCCCGCAGCGCCGCGATGCCGTTGATCGACAGCGCGCCCATCGTCGTCCCGTGGTAGGCGGTCCGGCGCGAGATCGCCTTCCAGCGGCGCTCCCCGCGCGCCTGGTGGAACTGGCGCGCGAGCTTCCACGCCGACTCGACGGCCTCCGAGCCGCCCGAGACGAAGAAGACACGGTTCAGGTCGCCGGGCGTGAGCGACGCCACCTCGGCCGCGAGCTCGATCGCGCGCGGGTGCGCGTACGACCAGTTGGTGTAGAAGGGCAGCTCGCGCATCTGCTCGTGCGCGGCCTGCCCGATCTCGTCGCCGTACGAGTAGCCGATCTGCACCGCGAACAGCCCCGCCAGCGCGTCGAGGTAACGCTTGCCGTTCGCGTCCTCGAGGTAGCAGCCCTCGCCGCGCACGATCACGGGCACCTCGGCGTCGCCGGCCATGCGCGTGAAGTGCAGCCAGAGGTGGTCCCGCGCCGCCCGCTGGAGCTCGGCCGGCGAGAGGCCCGGAGACGTGGTCGTCAACTTCCTCCCCTGGTGGACTTGGCGCTTCGGTACTGCCAGAAGACGTTCGCGAGCCCCAGGCCGATCGCGACGAGGAAGATCGCGCTCGCCACGACGTTCACCTGGGGCGGCACCGCCACCCTCGCGACCCCCCAGACGAAGAGCGGAAACGTCTGTACGGGCCCTGCGTTGAGATAGGTGATCACGAAGTCGTCGATCGAGAGCGCGAAGCCGAGGAGGCCCGCGGCGAGGATCGCGGGAGCGAGGAGGGGCAGCGTGACCTTCTGGAACGTCACCCACTCGTTCGCGCCGAGATCCATCGCCGCTTCCTCGAGATGCCTGTCGAACCCGATCAGCCGCGCCTTCACCGTGACGACGACGAAGCTGATGATGAACATCACATGGGCGATGAAGATCGTCCAGAAACCGAGCTGGATCGTGTTCTGATCGTTCAGGAAGAGCGCCAGGAGCGAGGAGCCCATGACGATCTCCGGCGTCGACATCGGGAGGAAGACCACGACGTTCGTCGCCCCCCGGCCGACGAACCGGTGGCGGACGATCGCGAGCGCGATCAGCGTACCGAGGGCGGTCGCGACGGTGGTCGCGAGCGCTGCGATCTCGAGTGACTTCTCGACGGCGCCCTGGATCCCGAGGACGGCGTTCCAGTGGATCCAGTTCTCGAACGTGAACTTGTGCCAGACGTAGTTGAACCGGCCGGTCGGATGGTTGAACGAGAAGAGGATCACGACCACGATCGGGAGCATCAGGTAGCCGACGACCAGGAGCGCGTACACGGTCAGCGAATGCCGCGCGACGAAGCGCCACACGCGGCTCGCGATGCCCACGCGCGGCGCGCTCCGGAGGGTCTCGGCCGCCGTCGTCATCCCGTGAGCTTCTCCGACCCGACGATCCAGGCGTAGATCAGCAGCATCACCATGATCGTCCCCATGAGAATGAAGGAGAGAGAAGCGGCGGTCGGGTAGTCGAGCGACTCGAGGAACTTCGCCTGGATGACGTTCCCGATCATCGCCTGATTGGGCGTTCCCAGCAGGGCGGCGTTGATGAAGTCACCGGCGGCCGGGATGAACGTCAGCAGCGTCCCGGCGACGATTCCGGGCATCGAGAGCGGCACGGTCACGCGCAGGAACGCCTGCGTCGAGGACGCGTAGAGGTCCTTTGACGCCTCGAGCAGCCGAGGGTCGATCTGCTCGAGCGAGACGTACAACGGGAGCGCCATGAAGGGGAAGAAGTTGTAGGTGATGCCGGCGACGACCGCGAACGTCGTCGCCAGGAGCCTGCCGTCCGGCCCCAGGATGTGGATGTCCCGGAGGATGCGGACGACCGGCCCCTGATCGGCCAGGATGTTGAGCCAGGCGAGCGTCCGCACGAGGTAGGTGACGAAGAAGGGCGCGACGATGAAGAGCAGGAACAGGTTCCGCCAGGGGCCGGCGCGGAACGCGATCCAGTATGCGAGCGGGTAGGCGAGCACGAGGCAGGCGAGCGTCGCGATGCCCGCGTAGACGAACGAGCGGATGAGCTGCGTGTGGTAGCCCGACAGCGCGGACGAGAAGTTCGAGAACTCCCAGGTGAACTGGAAGTGCGGGAAGAGGCCTGACTGGAGCGACTGGTAGCCGAGGAAGACCATCGGCACCACGAAGAAGATCGCGAGCCACAGCATGCCGGGCGCGAGGAGCAGGTAGGGCGTGAAGCCCTTGTGGCGATGGAGGAAGGCGCCCAGGAAGCTCTACTCCCCCTGCACCGCGAGCCACTTCTTGTTGTACTTGGGGTTCTGGAACATCGTCGGGTCGTTCTGGTGCATCTGCGAGAGGGTCTTGTCGCTCGGGAAGGTCAGATCGTTCGAGGCCGCCTTCGGATCGAGCTTCACCGCATCCGCCTTCACGTTCTTGACCGACGAGATGTAGTTCGCCCCGAGGGCCCACTGCGCGGAGATGATCGGCTCGTACATGAAGTTCATGTACGTCGACGCCGTCGGCACGCTCCCGCCGAGCGGGATGATCATGTTGTCGGTCCAGATGATCCCGCCCTGCGTGGGGACGAGCCAGTGGGTGTGCGGGTCGGCGAGATTGGCGATATCGCCAGACCAGGCCATGGTCGCCGCGAGGTCCCCTTTCGCCAGCACCGGCGCGTAGTCGTTCCCGTAGAACTTGCGGATCTGGCCCGAGTTGACGGCCTTCTGGACCCGCGCGATGGCGCGATTGAACGACGCGTCGGTGACCTTGGCGGGGTCGTCCCCGTTCTCGAGCATGACGAGCCCGAGGGTGTCACCCATCGAGTTCCAGACGCCGACCCTGCCCTTCAGCTTCGGGTCCTCGAAGAGCTGCTTGACGGAGGTGACCGGATCGGTGACCTTGTCGTTCCAGCCGATGCCGTCCATGCCGGAGGCCCAGGGGAGCGAGTAGTCGCGGTGAGGGTCGAACGGCGGATGCTGCTGCGCCGGGATGAGGTTCTTCATGTTCGGGATCAGGCTCTTGTCGAGCTTCTGCGCCCACTTGTTGTCGATGTATTCCGCCAGGAAGCGGTCGTTGTCGGTCGAGACGATGATGTCGCGGCCGATCCCCTGCCCCCTCGAGAGCCGCCCCTGCACCTTCGCGAAGTACCCGGCGTTGTCGTTGATCTCCTCGTAGTAGTTGATCTTGATCCCGGTCTTCTGCGTGAACTGCTTCAGCGTCGTCGGCTTGTGGATGCCGGCTGCCTTGAGCGTCTGAGGCGTATCGATGTAGTACGGCCAGTTCGCGAAGTTCATGACCTTGTTGAGCTTCTCGGTCGACGCACCACCGCCGCCGCCGCCACCCCCACCGCCACTTCCGCCGCAGGCCGCGAGCAGACCCGGGACCGACAGCATGGCGGCACCCGCCGCACCCCGGCGCAAAAGCTCAGCGCGGGTGATCTCGTCATTCATTCCGACGTCTCCTCTCCTTGCTCGACTACGAAGGTCGACTCTGGACTCCAGCTCAACGTGAGGTTCGAGCCCGGCGCCGGAGTCTGCTTGCCGGAGTCGATGTTTTGCGCAAAGACCTGCACCGTGCCTGCCGGAGTGTCGACGACGAGCTGCGTCGCGACCCCGATGTAGGCGGTCTCGACGAGCCTCCCGACCAGCCGGTTCTGTCCGCCGTCCTCGCCGACGATGATCTTCTCGGGCCGAACGCCGGCCGCCACCGGTCCTGCCTTTCCGTCCACCTTCGCCTGGACGAGCGTCCCGTCGGCGAGCCGGACTGCATCGGGGCCCTCGACCACGCCGGTGAGCAGGTTCGAGACGCCGAGAAAGCCGGCGACGAACGCCGTGGCGGGCCGCTCGTACAGCTCCTCCGGCGGCCCGAGCTGCTCGATGCGGCCCTGGTTCATGACGGCGATCCGGTCGGCCATTGTCATGGCCTCCTCCTGGTCGTGCGTGACGTGGACGAAGGTGATGCCGACGTCGTGCTGGATCGCCTTGAGCTCGAGCTGCATCTGCTTCCGGAGCTTCAGGTCGAGCGCCCCGAGCGGCTCGTCGAGGAGCAGGACGCGAGGCTTGTTCACGAGCGCGCGCGCGAGGGCGACCCGCTGCTGCTGGCCGCCGGAGAGCTGGCGCGGCTTGCGCTTCTCCATCCCGGCGAGGCCGACGAGGCGGAGGATCTCGGT
Source organism: Gaiellaceae bacterium (assembly GCA_036518855.1). Classification (GTDB taxonomy): domain Bacteria; phylum Actinomycetota; class Thermoleophilia; order Gaiellales; family Gaiellaceae; genus AC-32. The sequence continues at coordinate 20,651 of DATDMJ010000083.1, forward strand.
GACGCGCCCGCGGACGTCCGACTTGCGCACGCCGCGGCGCCTGAGGCCGAAGGCGACGTTCTCGAAGATCGAGAGGTGCGGGAAGAGCGCGTAGGACTGGAAGACCGTGTTGACGTCGCGCTTGTAGGGCGGTCTGCCGGTGACCGGCTCTTCGCCGAGGTAGATCGTGCCGGCGGTCGGCTCCTCGAAGCCGCCGATCATCCGGAGCGTCGTCGTCTTGCCGCAGCCGGACGGGCCCAGCATCGCGAAGAAGCTGCCGCGCTCGATCTCGAGCGAGATGTCGTCGACTGCCGTGACGTCGTCGAACCGCTTCGTGACGCGGTCGAGGCGGACGTCGGGGGCCCCCGGGCTCGCGGCTGGCGTCTCGCGCTCGGCCTCGGTCCGGCTCTCGACGGCCATCAGCGCGCCTCCGCGAGCGCGGACTCCTCGGCCCGCGCGCCCCAGTCGTAGAGCTGCTTCCAGAGCTCGAGGTAGAGGAAGCTCTCGGTGGAGACGACGCCCTCGAGCGCCCGGATGCGGTTCGTGAGATCGAGGAGGTGGCGGCGGTGCTCGCACACGAGCTCGACCAGGATGTCGAACTGGCCCGCGGTCACGACGACGTAGTCGGCCTCGTCCCACTTCGCGATCTCGTCCGCGACCGGCTCCGGCGCGCCCGCGGTGCGGACGCCGACCATCGCCTGGGCGTCGAACCCGAGGCCGAGCGGGTTCGTGATCCCGGTCACCTGGAGGATGTTGTCCTCGCACAGCCGCGCGTAGCGGGCCCGGATCGTCGCCTCAGAGACCCCGATCTCCGCGGCGATGCGGCGGAAGGCCTCGCGGCCGTTGCGCTGCAGCGCCTCGATGATCGCGCGGTCGACGGCGTCGACGTTCCGCGGCCGAGTGACCGCGCCTCGACGTGCCCCGTCCCGGTCGCCGCGCAATGCGCAGCGATTAGAGCAGACCGGTTCGCGTTGCGTCAATCGAGTACCGACCCCGCTCGAAAAGGACAAGTCCGGGGACTGTCCCCCGGGCCCGTCCGAAACAGCCGTCAGTCGATCTTCGCCATCGCGTGCTTGATCTGCGTGTAGTCCTCGAGCGAGTACACGCTCAGGTCCTTGCCGTAGCCCGATTGCTTGTAGCCGCCGTGCGGCATCTCCGAGACCAGCGGGATGTGGTCGTTGATCCAGACGGTGCCGAACTGGAGCTTGCGCGCCGCGTTCTGCGCCCGGCCGACGTCACGCGTCCAGACCGAGGCGGCGAGGCCGTAGTCGACGTCGTTCGCCCACGCGATCGCCTCGTCGTCGTCCGCGAAGCGCTGGACCGTCACCACCGGGCCGAAGACCTCCCGCTGGACGATCTCGTCCTCCCGGTCGCCTGGCGGGGACCCTACCGCCCTAGCGGCCGCTGAGGACGCCCGATTCGTGCGTGAGCCGCTGTGCGATCACCACCGGGATGATCGTCAGGACGATGACGACGAAGACGACCGCGTTCACGATCGGCAGCTGCTGGCCGCGCTGGATGTTGTTGAGGATGAAGATCGGCAGGGTCGTCTGCGCGCCGGCGGTGAACGTGGTCACGATCACCTCGTCGAACGAGAGCGCGAAAGCGAGCAGCCCCCCGGCGATCAGGGCCGTGGAGAGCACCGGCCAGACGACGAAGCGGAACGTCTGCCAGCCGTCGGCGCCGAGGTCCATCGACGCCTCGACGATCGACGGCGAGGTGCGCCGGAGCCGCGCGAGCACGTTGTTGTAGACGACCACCACGCAGAACGTCGCGTGGCCGATCACGATCGTCCAGATCGAGAACCGGACCCCGGCCCACGTGTAGAAGGAGCTCAGGGCCATCCCGGTGATGATCCCGGGGAGCGCGAGCGGCAGCAGGAGGAGGAACGAGACCGACTCGCGGCCGAAGAAGCGGAAGCGGGCGATCGCGAACGACGCCGCGGTTCCGAGCACGAGCGCGATCGCCGTCGCGATCAGGCCGACCTTGACAGAGAGCCACAGCGACGAGCGCACGTCGGGGTCCTTCCACGCCTCGTGGAACCAGTGGAACGTGAAGTTCTGGATCGGCCAGGTCTGCAGGACCGAGCCGTTGAACGCGTAGGCGAGGATGATCAGGATCGGGATCCAGAGGAACGCGATCACGAGCGCGCTCGCAACGCCGAGGCCGATTCGTGTCGCGCGCGTCTCCATGGCTCAGGCGTCGCTTGCGATGTCGACCAGAGGCCGGGGCGGCTTCGCCGCCGTGGCCGTCTTAACTCGGCTCTCGGTTAGTTGACGGTTCAACGTGTCGCCACGCATCTCCTCAGAGCGCCTCGAAGGCGCCGAGGCGCTTCGCGATGACGAGGTAGACCGCCATCACGAGCACCGGCAGGGTCGCGAAGGCGGCGGCGAGGGGGACGTTGTTGCTGATGCCGACGTAGTTGTGGACGACGTTCCCGATGAACTGCGAGTCGGCGCCGCCGACGAGGGCCGGCGTGATGAAGTCGCCGAGGGTCAACGAGAACGTGAAGATCGAGCCGGCCACGATCCCGGGCAGGGCCAGCGGCAGGATCACCGTCCTGAAGGTGCGCCAGCTGCGGGCGCCGAGGTCCTGCGAGGCCTCGAGGTAGCTCGACGGGATCCGCTCGAGCGCCGCGTAGACCGGCAGCACCATGAACGGCAGCCAGACGTACGAGAAGACGATCCACATCGCGGTGTTGGTGTACGCGAGGTTCGCGTCCGGGAGGCCGAGCCCGTTCAGCGCCCAGTTGAGCGCCCCGTCCTTCGCGAGGATCAGCCGCCAGGAGTAGATCCGGACGAGATAGCTCGACCAGAGCGGCAGGAGCACGAGCACGAACAGCAGGGCGCGGAGCCGCGAGGGAGCGATCCTGGCCATGAAGTACGCGAGCGGGAAGGCGAGGATCGCGTCGGTCACGGTCACGGCCGCGGCGATCAGGATCGTCCGGAGGGCGATCCTCCGGTAGACCGGGTCGTTGAAGAGGGTGTGGAAGTTGTCGAGCGTCCACGTGTGGACGACCTTCCCCGTGAACGAATCGACCTGCCAGAACGAGGAGATGAACAGCGCGACGAGCGAGCCCAGGTACACGACCGCGAAGGCGAGCACGGGCAAGGCCAGCAGCGCGACCACCTTCAGCCACGGCCGCCGCCAGAGCGCGGCCGAGAGACGGAGACGGGCCCCCCGGAGCGGAGGGCCCGTCTCGGCGACCTCAGCCAAGACCTACCCCGTGATCTCGGTCCACGCCGTCTGCCAGGCGTTGTAGTCCATGCAGTCGTTCTTGCCGTTGCCGCAGTCGGCGATCGGCGTCTTCCAGAACTTGATCGTGTTGTAGTAGGCGAGCGGCTCGTTCAGGTGGTACTTCGCGCACGAGCCGGCCTGGATCTTGTCCATGAACGGACACGCCTTCGGGTTCACCGGCGTCTCGCCGAAGATCAGGGCTTGCTTGGCCTCGACCGGCGGCGTGGTGACGTACTTCATCCAGAGGTACGCGCAGTTCGGGTGCGGCGCCTTCTTGGCGAGCATCCAGGTGTCGGCCCAGCCGGTCGCGCCGTCCTTCGGGATGACCTCGGTGACCGGGACCTTCTTCGCCTGGAGTGCGAGCGTGTCGACCGGCCAGATCGCTCCGAGGTTGACGTCGCCGTTGGCGAAGGCCGCCCGCCCGTCGGTGTCGTAGTTCCAGTAGAGCTTGACGAGCTTCTTCTGCTGCTTGAGCAGACTGACGGTTGCATCGAACTGCGTCTTGTTCAGCTCGTACGGGTCCGTGATCCCGAGGCTCGGCTTCGAATGCATCAGGTAGAAGGCCGCGTCCGCGATCTGGATCGGGTTGTTCGGGATCGTGATCTGGCCCTTGTACTTCGGGTCGTAGAGCGCGTTCCAGTTGGTCGGGCCCGGCTTGATCTTCGTGTTGTTGTAGAGGAGGACGTTCGGGCCCCACTGCACCGAGACGCCGTAGTGGACCCCGTCGACGGTGTTGTGAGCCGGCGACTTGAAGATCGGGATGAAGTCGTTCCAGCTCGGGATCAGGTGCACGTTGACCGGCTTGACGTCGCCGCCCTTGATCAGCCGCAGGCTGGCGTCGCCCGAAGCCGAGACGAGATCCCACTGGCCCCCGCCGCCCCCGCCGCCCTGGCGCATCAGCGAGACCATCTCGTTCGAGGAGCCGGCGTCCTTGCGGTGGATCACACAGCCGGTCTGCTTCGTGAACTTGTTCGCAAACGCGGGGTCCGAGTAATAGGGCCACTCGATCAGATTGAGTTTCCCCTCGCCCTTGCCGATCGAGCTCTGCCCGGATACGGCGGTCGAGGTCGACGAGGTCTTGCCTCCTCCACCCCCGCCGCAGCCTGCCGCAGTGACGGCCAGCGCCGCGACCAGGAGCGCAAGCGCTCCCCAGCCGACGACGCGCTTTGGTGATCCGCTCATCGTTCTCCTTCCGTTTCTCCCCCGCTGTCGATCTCGAGCTGGTGTTCTGGGCGCCACTCGAGGAGGACCGCGCGGCCCTTGGCATCGAGCGCCTCGGCTGAAGAGGTCTCGAGGTTCTGCCGGACGACCTGCAGCTCGCCGCCGGCGTCGAGCTCGACGACGTAGCGGGTCACCATCCCGGCGTAGACGACGTCCCGGATGCGGCCTGTCTCGGCGTGCGACCCGCTCCGCGCGGCCGCTCCGGCTTCGGTCATGTGGATCTTCTCGGGGCGGACGGCGAAGTGCTTGCCGCCGCGCTCGATCACGTTCGAGACGCCGACGAAGCCCGCGACGAACGCGGTCGCGGGCCGCTCGTAGACCTCCGCCGGCGCGCCGATCTGCTCGATCCGGCCCCGGTCGAAGACGGCGAGGCGGTCGCTCATCGTGAGCGCCTCGTCCTGGTCGTGCGTGACGTACACGAACGTGATCCCGAGGTCCTGCTGAAGGCTCTTGAGGAAGAGCTGCATCTCCTGGCGCAGCTTCAGGTCGAGCGCGCCGAGCGGCTCGTCGAGGAGCAGCACCCCCGGGCGGTTGACGAGGGAGCGCGCGAGCGCCACCCGCTGGCGCTGCCCGCCGGAGAGCTGGCTCGGCTTGCGGCCGCCGAGGCCCTCGAGCCGCATCCGGCGGAGCACCTCCTCCACACGGCCGCGGCGCTCGCTCCTGCGGATCCCGCGCACGCGCAGCCCGTAGGCGACGTTGTCGGCAACCGTCATGTGCGGGAAGAGCGCGTAGTCCTGGAAGACGGTGTTGACGTCGCGCGAGTAGGGCGGCAGGCCGCTGACGTCCACGCCGTCGAGCTCGATCCTCCCCGCGTCTGGTCGCTCGAAGCCCGCGATCAGCCGCAGCGTCGTCGTCTTGCCCGAGCCCGAGGGGCCGAGCAGCGTGAAGAACTCACCGGCCGGGATCTCGAGGTCGACGCCGTCGACGGCGACGACGTCGTTGTACGCCTTGCGCACGCCCTCGAGCCGCACCGCTGCCGCGGGAACGGCTCGAACGGCCCGCTCGTCGGACATTCGCTCCTGGACGGACACCCTCTCGCGGCGATTATCTCTCGACCGGAGCCGGAGGCAAGCAGGACTGCGGTTCGCCTTCGCAGCAGCCGAGCTTCAGACGGCAGCGCGGACACTGCCACGTGCCGTGCCGCCACTCCATCTCGGCGCTGCAGCGCAGGCAGCGCTCAACGGCCTTCCCGTCCACGGCGCGACTCTAACCGGGGCGCAGGACGCTACGGCGTGTGGAGCAGGCTCTCGACTTCCTCGACGCCCTGAACCTTGCGCGCCTTCTCGACCAGGTCGTCGATCAGCTCCGCCGAGTCGACCTCGCCGCGGAGGAAGACCTTGCCGTTCTCCGCGTTGACGTTGATCTTGCCCTTGGGCACGTCGGCGTCGCGGAAGATCTCCGTCTCGACCTTGTGCGCGAGCGTGACGTCGTCCGGCTGCGGCTTCTGCTCCTCGCGGAGGTGCGTGCCTTTCTGCTTCAGGGCCTTGGCCTGCGCGGCCGTGACCTTGATCATCCGCTTGCCGTGGCGGCGGCCCAGGCCGGCGAGCCGGTCGGCTGCCATCTTCCGCCGGCGGCGGCCGTTGTCCGGATCGAAGAAGTAGCTGAGGGCGGCTCCGAATGCGACGAGGCGAAGCCGTCTCGTCCGCGACACCTCAGTCGCCCCAGTCGAAGTCGCGCGACCGGCTCCACAGCCCCTCTTCGGTGTGTGCCGCAACCTCCTCGGTCGGCCACGTGTCCGGGGTCTGTGTCTCCTCGGAGACGGCCGGCTCGTCGCCGTCCATCGTCTCCTCGAGCCGCGCCTGCTCCTCGGTCTTGAAGAGCGGGTGGTTCTCGAACGGATCTTCGGTCTTGTACCGCTCGAGCGGTCTTTCGCCTTCGAGCTGGGAGTTCTTCTCCTTCAGCTCGAGATGGTCCTGGATCACTTGCGCAAACAGCGACTGGGTTTCCACCGGGTAGTTCCTCCCTACGTGTAGCTCAACGGCGGAAGAGTCTAACGCGTGGGCGCGCCGGTTACGCCTGCCGGGCTCTCGGCACGGCGGTCTTGACCTGGTTCTTGCCGGCCCGTTTCGCCTCGTAGAGGGCTCCGTCGGCGGCCGCGACGAGGTTCTCCGAGTCCGACGATTCGGGGAAGGCGGCGACGCCGAGGCTGACGGTGACATTGATCGGCGTGCCGTCCGGCGCGAGGATCGTGCGGCGCTCGAAGGCCGTGCGGGCCCGCTCGGCCAGACGCGAGGCGCCGTCGAGGTCGGTCCCCGGAAGGACGATCGCGAACTCCTCGCCGCCCCAGCGGGTGGGCAGGTCGATCTCGCGCACGCACTCCCGCAGCGTCTCGGCGAACTCGATCAGGACGCTGTCGCCGACCGGATGGCCGAAGCGGTCGTTGACCGACTTGAAGCTGTCGAGGTCGGCCAGGACGAACGCCACGGAGCCGCCGAACCGCTCCGCCCGCATGAGCTCGCTCGCGAGCGCCTCCTCGCAATGGCGCCGGTTGGCGAGGCCCGTGAGCATGTCGACCAGGGCCTGCCGGGTGACGATCCGGTGCAGCCGTGCGTTTTCGAGGGCAATCGCCGAGTGGGCAACCAGCGTCGCCGCCGTGCGCCGCTGCTCCATCGTGAAGCCCCGTCCAGAGATGGTGAGGGTGCCGAAGCTCTGCCGTCCCGCCGTGAGGGGAAGCTCGATCCGCTCGCCGCGCTCCGAGATGGCGCCCGTCTGCACCACCTCGCCGGCGAGCCCGACGACGATCCCGCCGGTCGCGCTGGTCGCCTCGACCACCGTCTCGACGATCGCGCGCAGCAGCTGGTCGACGTCGTGCGTCGCGGCGAGAGCCTCGCCGAACCTCGCGGTCGTCTCGCGCAGGCGGCCGCGCTCGGCGTCCAGCTCAGCCAGCCGCGCCTCGAGCTGGTCGGCCATGTCGTTGAAGGCGACACCGAGGCGGGCGAACTCGTCGCTGCCCTGAACCGGCACACGCTGGTCGAGGCGCCCCCGTGCGACGGCGTTCGCGGCGTCCGCAAGCCTGCCTAGGCTCGCAACGATGGAGCCTCCAACGATGTACGCGACGAGGCCGATCAGGACGAGCGAGCCGAGAATCCCGATCAGGAGCCGGTTGTCCGCGGAGCTCACGGCCGTATCGATCCCGTGCTGCGGGGCCAGCAAGGCGAGGGTGACACCGCTCGGCTGCTGCTCCGGGGTCGTGGAGAGGGTCCGGTACTTCTCGCCGCCGACGCTGACCGTCCTGGCGCGAGGGCCCGTCGCCACCGGTTGGCCGGCGAACTTCGGAGGACCGGCCGTAACCGTGCCGTTCTTCACCGCGACCAGGGTGTCCGGGTCGGACAGCCCCGAGCTCTTGCCCAGGGCCGCGACCGAGCGCTCGCTGAGCGGGACGCCGAAGACGAGCGTCCCCAGCGGGCTTCCGTCGCGACCGGTGACGACGATCCGCGACGCGTGGCCGAGCGTCTCCTGCGGCTCGACCGTCAGAAACGGCGAATGGAGCCCGAGATCGGGGCTCGACGCGAGCAGGCGGTGCAGTGTCCGGCTGTCACGGCTCTGGAGCGCGCGCTGGAAGCGACGGCTGTTGGCGAGCGCCTGCGCCGTGTTGTCGGCCCGCTGGAGCTCGTCCGTGTACGTCGCGTTCACCGAGCGGAGCCCCGCCTGCAGGCGGACGTCCACGCGACGGGTCTCGCTGCGCCGCGCGATCGTGTGCAGGCCCCAGGCCGCCGCCCCGAGAGGAAGGAGCGAGACGAGCAGGAAATACGCGACGAGTTTGAGCTTGAAACTCATGCGGACCCCACGATTTAGGTTCCGGCTGGTACGGCCGATACCACGCTAAAGTGCATCGGCAATCACAGGGGAGGGCGTGAGCAGAATCCTCACAATCATGGTCGTCGCGGTCGCTTTCGGCGCGGCGGCCGTTGCGGCGGTCAAGCTGCCGGGCCTCGTCGTAGGCGAGGGTACACCGACACCGGCACCGCGTCTTGCCGCTGGGGCACCCGGCGCACAGGTGACGTTCGTTCGCGCGAAGCCGCTCGCCCCGGCTTCGGGCCATGCTGCCCACGCGCACGGTGCGCGCCCTGCTTCGCAGCCGGCCGCGCAGCTCGTCGTGCTCCCGACCGCCACCCCGGGCACCTCACCCGCGCGGCCTTCGACCCCGAATCCGACGGGAAAGCCGACCGCTCCGCCTCCGCCGCCCGCGCCGGCTCCGCCGCCCCCACCACCGCCTCCACCACCCCCGCCACCGCCTCCCCCACCGCCACCTCCTCCTCCTCCTCCGCCACCACCACCTCCTCCGCCGCCACCACCGCCTCCCTTCATGAAGCCACCTCCGCCCCCTCCGCCCCTCGGTCACCCTCACGGGAAGAAGACCCGGTCGCACGGCAACAACAAGGGCCACTGCACGAGCTGCGGAAAGGGCAACGGCAAGGGCCAGAACCAGAGCGGCAGCCAGGGTCACGGCGGCGGGCAGGGCTCGGGCTCAGGCTCCGGCGGCGGTGACCAGGGCCACGGCAACGGGAACGGGAATGGCCACGGCGACGGCAACGGCCACGGCAATGGGAACGGAAACGGCGGCGGTGGCGGCGGTGGCCAGGGCGGCGGTGGCCAGGGCGGCGGCCAGGGCCACGGGCATTAGCTACCCTCCGCGCCGTGCCGCGACTTTCCCGCCGAACCGGAACGATCGGGCTCGCCCTCACGGCCTGGGACATCTGGCGCCGCATCCCGCCGGAGCACCGGAAACTCCTCATCCAGCAGGCACGCAGGCACGGCCCGCGGATCGCCACGCGGATCGTGAACTCCCGGCGTAAGCCCTAGCTCAGCGCCCTAAGACAGGGCTTCGCGCAAGATCCGGTCCTGCTCTCGCAGGTGGGCGGTCGGATAGCCCTCGCTCGGGCTCGCACGCCAGGGCCTGCCCACGAAGCGGAGCGTGACGCCTTCCGGAAGACTCTCCTCGAGCCGGTGTCGGATGGCCCGCCACGCGCCCATGTTCTGCGGCTCCTCCTGCACCCAGAGGAGCTCCCTGAGCCGGGGGAAGGAGCGGACGAGCTCGGCTGCGGCCTCGCTCGGGAACGGGTAGAGCTGCTCGAGGCGGCCGATCGCGATCCTCCCCGCGCGATCGTGCAGCTCGTGGCCGACGAGGTCGTAGTAGACCTTCCCCGAGCAGAGGATCAGCCGCTCGACCTCGTCAGGTGCGACTTCCGGATCCGGCAGGACCGGCCGGAAGGCGCCGTCCACGAGGTCGGCGAGCGTCGAGGCGGCCTCCTTGACGCGGAGGAGCCCCTTCGGCGTCATCACGATCAGCGGCCGGGCGGCCGGATCGAGCGCCTGCCGGCGCAGGAGGTGGAAATACTGTGCCGCCGTGGTGCAGTTCG
>DATDMJ010000084.1:0-7009 GCA_036518855.1 Gaiellaceae bacterium
GCGAGAGTCGCTGCAGGTGGCCGAAGAGGAGGTTTCGCAGGTCGGCGAGGATCCGCTCGCCTGTCCAGCCGGTGAAGTACGTCTGGGCGGAGGAAGTCAGGATCGTGGCGATCCCAGCCGCCGCGAAGGCCGCGACGACCCACGTGAGCGCGGTGAGATCACCCTTGAGCACGCCCTGGTCGAGCGCGACCTTCGCGAGGTAAGGGGGGACGAGGCTCGCGGCCGTTGCCGCGAGCAGGGAGAGGAGCGCGAGCGTCGTGCGCAGCTTGTACGGGGCCGCGAGGCGGGCGAGCGCCGAGACCCGGCGGACGGTCGCGCGCCACGACCAGTCGTCGACCTGAGCGCCTCGCTCGCGCATGAGGTGGCTGCCCGGCTGCCAGACCCTCACGAATGCCACCCCCGGAGCCCGTATCCATGTTCACGCGCGCGCCTGCGCCCCTGGGTGGGTGGGGGTTTGGGACGGTACCGGCCCGGCGGGGGCACCAGTGTGCCGACTTCGTGAATGTTTCTCCGGGCGCGGTTACTCACGCGGTCGCCTCCACGCGATCCGCGAACTCCCGCTCGAGCAGGCCGTGCTCGTAGATCTCGCCGTAAACCGGGCTCGTGGCGAGCAACTGCTCGTGCGTGCCCCGCGCGGCGATCCGCCCAGCATCCAGGACGACGATCTCGTCTGCGAGCGAGATCGTCGACAGGCGGTGGGCGATGATGATCGTCGTCCGGCCCTCCATCGCCTCGCGCAGGCCGGCGCGGATCTTCGCCTCGGTGGTCGCGTCGACCGACGCGGTGGCGTCGTCGAAGATCAGGATCCTCGGGTCCACGACGAGCGCACGGGCGATCGCGATCCGCTGCCGCTGTCCGCCGGAGAGCGTGATGCCACGCTCGCCGATCACCGTCTCGTACCCGTCCGGCAGCCGCGTGATGAACTCGTCCGCCTGGGCGAGGCGGGCCGCGTGCTCGATCTCCTCGTCGGTTGCTCCGGGACGCCCGAAGCCGATGTTCTCGCGGACCGACGCCGAGAAGAGGAACGGGTCCTGTGTCACGATCCCGATCTCGCGGCGGAGCGACGCAAGCTTCACGTCCCGCACATCGACCCCGTCCAGCTCGACCGTACCGGTCGAAACGTCGTAGAAGCGCGGCACCAGCAACGCCAACGTCGTCTTCCCGGCACCCGTATGCCCGATGACGGCAACCGTCGTGCCGGCATCGAGCTCGAGGTCGATCCCGTCGAGGACGGACTGTCCGGCCGTGTACTCGAAGCACACACCTCGGTATGAGACCCGGCCGGGCCCGGGCGGCAGGTCGCCGGCACCAGCGCGCTCCGAGACGTCCTCGGGCGCGTCCATCACCTCGAAGATCCGCTCGCCCGAAGCCGTTGCGCGCTGCGCCTGCCCGATCCACATGCCGAGCATCCGCAACGGCATCACGAGCATCAGGACGAGCAGATTGAAGAAGAAGAAGTCTGCGAGCGGCAACGTGTGGTGGACCACCATGCGGCCGCCGACGAGCAGCACCGTCCCCTGTGCGAGCAGCGGCAGGAACGACAGCAGCGGGACGTAGAGCGCGCGCTGCCGGTTGGCGGCAACGCTCTGTCGGAAGACGGCCTCCGAGCGCTCCTGGAACTTGCGCTGCTCGGCCTGCTCCTGCGCGAACGACTTGACGACGTGGACGCCGACGATGTTCTCCTCCGCGACCGTCGCGACGTCCGCCATCTTCTGCTGCACGTCCCGGAGCAGCGGGTGCGCCACGTGGGAGTAGCGGTACGCGAGCACGATCAGGAGCGGCGCGATCCAGAGGCTGAGAAGCGCGAGCTGCCAGTTCACGAAGAACATGACGATCGCGGCGCCGAAGACGGTCAGGATGTTCTGGAAGAAGAAGACGAGGCCGTAGCCGAGGAAGAAGCGAACCGTCTGCAGGTCGACCGTCGCGCGCGACATCAGCTGCCCCGTCTGGTGGCGGTCGTAGAAGCCGAACGAGAGCCGCAGCAGGTGCCGGTAGAGCTCGCTGCGCATGTCGAGCTCGACGCCGAGGGCCTGCTTGCCCGCGATCAGGCGGCGTCCCATCATCGCGAGCGCGCGCACCAGGCCGAACAGCACCACCGCGGCGACGATCAGCCAGAGCGCTCGCTGGTCGTTGCCGTTGACGGCGTGCGCGAGCGCCGTCCCGGTCAGGTAGACGACGACGAACTGGCACGCTTGGGAGAGCACCGCCAGCCCGACCGAGATCCAGAGCGTCCACTTGTACGGGCGCAGGAACCCGAGCAGGCGGGCGAATGTCTGCCGGTATTTCGGTCGTTCCTGCACCCTCGAAATCTAGCGTCGGGCCAGTTCGCCGAGCTCTTCGCGGATCAGCGCAGCCGCCCGGGTCACCTGCACGCGGTTCGCCGGGTCGTTCAGCCAGCTGCTCGCTCCGGACGGATGCGGGAGCGGGATTGCGACGGCGCCGTCGTGCTCGTAGCGCCGGCCGACGCATTCGCTGACGCTCTTCAGGCCGAGGAGGCGGCGGACCGCGAGGCCGCCGACCGGAATGATCAGTCGCGGGCTGATAAGACGGAATTCCCATTCGCGCCAGAACGCACACAGCTCCTGCTCACGCGGCGCCGGCGTGCGGTCGCCGCGCCCGCTCGCCGCTTTGCCCGGGTAGCAGCGAGTCACCGATGCGCAGTAGAAGGTCGCGTAGAACTCGTCTTCGTCGAGCTCGAGCCAGCGGCGCAGCGTGCGGCCAGCGCGGCCGCGCCACGGCAGGCGCTCCAGACCTTCCTGGGCTCCCGGCGCCTGGCCGAAGATGTACGCCCGCTGGCCTTCGTACGGCTGGACGATGGGAAGCGACTCCAGCGGGTAGCCGGCCTCCGCGCAGGAGCGGCAAACGCGGCTGTCACGTTGGAGCGAGGCGAGCGAGCGGTAGCTCGAGCGGCGACGGCTCAAGAGCGAACTGCGACGAACCAGTGCCCGGCGAAGACCGTCTCGCCGCCGCCGAGCTCGTCCGCGAGGCCGTCCGCGGTGAAGTAGCGCTTGTAGACCTCCCAGCGCGAGCCGTCGTTGAGGATCCGCTCTTGGCGCTCCATTGGCTCGACGTCGTCCCGCAGCGCGGAGTCCGCGACGACGATCTCCGCCGCGACGCGGCGGGCCTCTCGGAGGAAGCCCACCCGGGCGTCGTCCTCGAGGTGACCGTAGAAGTGCGCCGTGAAGAGCCGGTCGAAGGCGGCGTCCGGGAACGGGAGCGTCAGCGCATCGCCCTGGACGTAGTCGGCCTCCGGGGCCTGCCGGCGTGCCTCTTCGAGCATCGTGTCGCTCTGGTCGAGGCCGACGATCTCGCCGGGGAGGTGCCGTGTGAGGAAGCCGGTGCCGCACGCGACGTCGAGTGTCCGCGCGGGCGGCAGCGTCTCGAGTGCGTGACAGAGCGCGGCCACTTCCTCGTCCCAGCCTGGCCGCTCCCGCTCGGCGAAGCGGCCCTTGCCGAGGTACCAGTCGTCGTACTCGCGGGCGCGGCGGTCGTAGTAGGTCTTCACGCTTCTTAGACTACGTTCGTGGCGCGGCCGCTCGAGTCGGTGCCGAACTTCTCGGAGGGCCGCGACCGCGCGACCATCGACGCGATCGGGACGGCTCTCGGCGCGAGGGCGCACCTGCTCGACGTCCACGCCGACCCGGACCACAACCGGTCGGTCTTCACCCTCGTCGGCTCGGACGAGGAGCTCGTCGAGGCGCTCCTCGCCGGGATCGCCTGCGCGCGGGAACGGATCGACCTGCTCGCGCACGAGGGGGCGCACCCGCGGATCGGTGCCGCCGATGTCGTGCCGCTCGTGCCGCTGGTGCCCGAGGAGATGGGGCGGGCGCGCGAGGCGGCGCTGGGGCTCGCGGAGCGCGTCGGCTCCGAGCTCGACCTGCCGGTGTTCCTGTACGGAGAGCTCGCGCGGGGACGCGGCCCGGCGTTCTTCCGCCGCGGCGGGGCGGAGGAGCTTGCGCGGCGTCTCGAGGCGGGAGAGATACGCCCGGACTTCGGCCCGGGGCGGCTCGACGAGCGCGCCGGCGGCGTCCTCGTCGGGGCGCGGCGACCGCTGATCGCGTTCAACGTGAACCTGCGTGGGTCGTTGGATGCCGCGCGCGAGGTTGCGGCTCTCGTGCGCGAGCGCGACGGCGGCTTCCCCGGGGTGCGCGCGCTAGGGCTCGACCTGCCGACGGCGGGGCTCGTCCAGGTGAGCATGAACGTCGAGGACTACGAGGCGGTTGCGCTGCACGAGATCGTCGACCGCATCCGGCAGGAAGCAGCCGCGCGCGGCGCGGAAGTGGTCGGCTCCGAGCTGGTCGGCCTGATGCCGGCCGGCGCCGCACTGGCGGCGGCGGCTGCGATGCTCGAGATCGAAGGGTTCGACGCGTCGCGCGTGCTCGAGCTGCGGCTCCACGAGGAGTAGCGCTTTCGTCGCGGTTCCGTGACAGACACGTGCGCCTTTCCCGGATACGCTCGCCTCGGGGAGGAGGCCGGGCGAACCGTACTAAGGGACCAAGGGCCCGACGGGGGCGGCCAAGATCCGCGGGATAGACTCGCGCCGTGATCGAGAGCAAGGCTCTCACCGGCGACGACCTCGCTCTCGCCGACGTGTGGGCGGTGGCGGTCGATCACGCTCCGGTCGGTCTCGCGGACTCGGCCCGCGAGCGCATGCAGGCCGCGCGCGACCTCGTCGAGCGGGCCGTCCACGGCCGGCAGGAGCACACCTACGGCGTCAATACCGGCTTCGGCCGCTTCGTCTCGCGCTCGATCCCCGAGGAGCTGACCGAGGAGCTGCAGGTGCGGCTGCTCCGGAGTCACGCCTGCGGCGTCGGCGAGCCGTATCCGGACGAGGTCGTGCGCGCCGCGATGCTGCTCCGCGCGAACGCGCTCGCGAAGGGCTACTCCGGCTCGCGTGTCCAGACCGTCGAGCTCCTCGTCGCCTGCCTCAACCGCGGCGTGCTTCCGTACGTGCCGAGCCGGGGGTCTGTCGGCGCCAGTGGCGACCTCGCACCCCTTGCGCATCTCGCCCTGCCGCTGATCGGAGAGGGCGAGGCGTGGTTCGAAGGGAAGCGTCTTCCGGGCGCCGACGCGCTCGCTGCGGCCGGCCTCCAACCGGTCAGGCTCGAGGCGAAGGAAGGGCTCTCGCTCGTGAACGGCACGCAGTTCATGGCTGCCTATGGGGCGCTCGGGCTCACGCGTGCCTGGCGGGCGGCGAAAGCCGCCGACATCGCGTGCGCCGTCTCGCTCGAGGCGCTGCAGGGCTCACGCACGAGCTTCCTGCCCCAGATCCAGGCCGCGCGTCCGCTCCGCGGGCAGGCGGCTTCGGCCGCGAACGTGCTCCGTTTGCTCGAGGACTCCGCGATCAACGAGGCCCACCGCTGGTGCGACAAGGTTCAGGACGCGTACTCGCTCCGCTGCGCGCCGCAGGTCCACGGCGCGAGCAGGGACCTCCTCGGCTACGTCGACTACACGGTCAGCACGGAGCTCAACTCGGCGACCGACAACCCGCTCGTCCTGGTCGAGGACGAGCTGCTCGTCTCGAACGGCAATTTCCACGGCCAGCCGCTCGCCTTCGCGCTCGATGCCCTGGCGATGGCCGTGTCCGAGCTCGCCGACATCTCGGAGCGGCGGGTCGAGCGGCTCGTCAACCCGAGCCTCTCGGGCGGCCTGCCGGCGTTCCTGACCGGCGACGGGGGTCTGAACTCGGGGTTCATGATCCCGCAGTACGTGGCAGCGTCGCTCGTCAGCGAGAACAAGGTGCTCGCCCATCCGGCGAGCGTGGACTCGATCCCGACGAGTGCCGGCCAGGAGGATCACGTCTCGATGGGAAACGCGGCTGGGGTGAAGGCATGGCAGGTGCTGGCCAACGTCGAGCGCGTCCTCGGGATCGAGCTCCTCGCGGGCGTGCAGGGGATCGAGTTTCTGGCGCCGCTGCAGCCCGGGGTCGGTGTGCGCGCCGCAAGGGAGCTCGTCCGCTCGCTCTCGCCGAGGTTGCGTGACGATCGGCCGCTTTCGGGGGACATCGAGGCGGTTGCCGAGGCCATTCGGGCCGGTGCGGTCGTCGAGGCGGTCGAGGCGGAAGTCGGCGAGCTGCGATGAGCGGCGCCAACGGGCGCAATCCGGCGCGAAGCGTCTCGAAGCGCCCGTTTCGCGACAGCGCGCTCGTTTACGGCGCCATCGCGATCATCGTCGTGATCGTCGCGATCGTGACGGGCGGCCGGGTCCTCTGGGCGATCGTGCTCGCGATCGGCGGGTTTGCGTTCGCGATGCTCTGGAGCTGGCGTAGCCTGCGGGCCCGCGAAGAGGAGGAACGCCAGTAGTGAGCACCACGAGGTCAATCGACGCGATCGCCGAGAGCCTGTGCGGAGACCTCTCGTCGATCCGAGCTCCCCGCGGCACCGACCTGAACGCGCAGTCGTGGTCGACCGAGGCTCCGCTGCGGATGCTGCTCAACAACCTCGATGCGGAGGTTGCGGAGCGGCCTGAGGAGCTTGTCGTCTACGGCGGCTCCGGAAAGGCGGCGCGGAACCCAGCGGCGCTGCGGGCGATCGTCCGCTCGCTGCTCACCCTGGGCGAGGACGAGACGCTGCTCGTGCAGAGCGGCAAGCCGGTGGGCGTCTTCCGCACGCACGAGGGCGCACCGCGCGTGCTCATCGCGAACTCCCTGCTCGTGCCGAGATGGGCGACCTGGGAAGAGTTCCGCCGTCTCGAGGGCCTCGGCCTGACGATGTTCGGGCAGATGACCGCCGGCAGCTGGATCTACATCGGGACGCAGGGGATTCTTCAGGGCACGTACCAGACCTTCGCGGCGGCGGGGGAGAAGCATTTCGGTACTCCCGACCTCGCCGGCCGGACGATCCTCACGGCTGGCCTCGGCGGCATGGGCGGCGCGCAGCCGCTCGCCGGCACGCTGGCCGGCGCCGCGACCCTCTGCATCGAGGTCGATCCCGCGCGCATCCAGCGGCGGCTCGAGACTCGCTATCTCGACGAGGCGACGGAGTCGCTGGACGACGCCGTCGCGCGCATT
>DATDMJ010000085.1:0-20446 GCA_036518855.1 Gaiellaceae bacterium
CTGCAGCGGCGTGAGCGAGCCGAACATCGCTCGCCGCTCGGGCAGCGTGAACGGCACCTCGTCCATCCGGAAGCGGGCGACCTCCTCCACGACGTCGATCTCGCGGGTCACCTCGTGCGAGCGCCAGGTCGGCACCACGACCTCCTCGCCGGTCTCGAAGCCGAGCCTGTCGAGCAGCTCGAGCTGATCGGGCGGCGGCGTCTCGAGGCCGATCACCTCGTCGGCACGCTCGGGGCGGAAGCGGATCACGGGGCGCTCGGGCAGCTCGCCCTGGACGTCGACGTGGCCGGCCCAGGTCGCGCCGGCCGTCTCGACGAGGAGCCTCGTCGCGAGGTTGGCCGCCGGCTCGGCGAGGTACGGGTCGACGCCCTTCTCCCAGCGGTTCGAGCCCTCCGTGCGAAGGCGCAGGCGCTCGGACGTTCGGTAGATCCCGGTCGGCTCGAAGTTCGCGGCCTCGAGCAGCACCTCGGTCGTGTCCTCGCCGATCTCGGTCTCCTCGCCGCCCATGATCCCGGCGAGCGCGACGGAGCGGTCCTCGTCCGCGATCATCAGGTCGGTCGGCTCGAGGCTCCGCTCGACGCCGTCCAGGGTGCGAACCTTCTCGCCGGGCTGCGCGCGCCGGACCACGATCTTGCCGCCGTGGAGCTTCGGGTAGTCGAACGCGTGGAGCGGATTCCCGAGCGCCAGCATCACGTAGTTGGTGACGTCGACGACGTTCGAGATCGGCCGCATTCCCGCGGCGACGAGCCGGGCCTTGATCCAGATCGGCGCCGGCCGGACGGCGACGTCGCTGAAGAGCCGCCCGATGTAGCGGGGACAACCCTCGAAGTCGTCGATGGTGATGTCCACCTCTCCGTTCGGGACCGGCCCGGGGGACGGTCCCCCCGGCATGTCCGAAAGGGGCAGGTCGTAGAGCGCGGCCACCTCGCGGGCGATGCCGTAGATCGAGAGCAGGTCGGGCCGGTTGCCGGTCGACTCCACGAGGAGCACGTCGTCCACGAGCGGCAGGACGTCGGAGAGCGGCGTCCCCGGCTCGCCCTCGGGCAGCACCATGATCCCCGAGTGGTCGGTGCCGAGATCGACCTCGTCCTCCGCGAGGATCATCCCGTCCGAGAGCTCGCCGCGAACCTTCCGCTGCTCGAGCTGGAGGCCGTTGGGCAGCACCGCCCCCGGCAGCGCGACGGCGACGGTGGCTCCCGCGCCGAAGTTCCACGCGCCGCAGACGATCTGGCGCGGCTCGCCCTCCCCCACGTCGACGCGGCACAGCTGGAGCCGGTCGGCATTCGGGTGCTTCACCGCCTCGACCACGCGCCCGACGCGGAAGAGGCCGAGATTGCCGTCCGTGTCGGCGACGCCGCGCCGCTCGATGCCCTCGACCTCGGCCGACGAAACGGAGAGCCGGTCCGCGAGCTCGCCCAGCGGCATCTCGACCGCGACATAGTCGCGCAGCCAGGAGACCGGAACCCTCAAAACTGCGTCAGGACCCGGAGGTCCCCCTCCCACAAGGGCCGGATGTCCGGGAAGTCGTAGTGCAGCTGCGCGACGCGCTCGATCCCGCAGCCGAACGCGAAGCCCGACCACTCCTCGGGATCGACGCCGACGTTCTCGAAGACCCGCGGGTCGACCATCCCGGAGCCGCCCATCTCGATCCAGCCGGAGTACTTGCACGTCCGGCAGCCCGCGCCTCCGCAGATCCCGCACGAGACATCGGGCTCCATCGAGGGCTCGGTGAACGGGAAATAGTGGGTGCGGAAGCGGACTCGCCGGTCGGGCCCGAAGATCGCGCGCATCACGTGCAGGAGCGTCCCTTTCAGGTCGGCGAGCGTGATGTGGCGGTCGACGGCGAGCCCCTCGAACTGGAGGAAGATCGGGTAATGCGTCGCGTCGATGTCGTCGCGCCGGTAGACGCGGCCGATCGAGACCATGTAGATCGGCGGCTCGCGCTCCTGCAGCGCGTGGATCTGGCTCGGAGAGGTCTCCGTGCGCAGCACGTGGTTCTCGTCGAAGAAGAAGGTGGCGCGCGGCGAGCGGGCGGGGTGCCACTCGTCGAACGCGAGCTTGTCGAAGTTGTACTCGGTGGTCTCGACCTCGCGGTCGTCCCGGATCTCGTAGCCGAGGCCGAGGAACGCATCCTCGATCTGGCGCCGCGTCTGCGTGATCGGATGGAGGTGCCCGACCGGAAGCTGGTCGCCGGGCCAGGTGACGTCGACCGCGTCGCCGGTGAGCGACCGGTCGAGCTCCGCGCGATCGAGCTCGGCGCGGCGACTGTCGAACTGCGCCTCGAGGCGCTCGCGCAGGCTGTTGAGCGTCATGCCGGTCTCGCGGTCGCGAACGCCTCGCAGCGCCTGGGCGAGCTCGCTTCTTCGGCCGAGGTAGCGGACACGTGCCTCCTCGAGCTCCGCCGGCGACGCCGCGGCCGAAATCGCGGCCTCTGCCTCGCTTCCATGCTGGTTCCAGTCCACAGCGGCGACTGTATCGTCGGACCGGCATGAGCTGGGACGAAGGATTCGCGGAGCTGTACGACGAGTGGTCGGCGGACATGACCGAGGACGTCCCGTTCTACGTCTCGCTGGCGCGCGACACCGAAGGGCCCCTCGTCGAGCTCGCTGTCGGCAACGGTCGAGTCGCGATTCGGGTTGCAGAAGCGACCGACCGCCCGGTGCTCGGCATCGACACCTCGCCGGCCATGCTCGCGCAGGCTCGCGATCGCGCCGCAGCCGCGGGCGTGGAGCTCGAGCTGCGCGAAGGGGACATGCGCGAGCTCGAGCTCGACGAGCCGGCCGGCCTCGTCTACTGCCCGTACCGGGCGCTCCTGCACCTGCCGACCTGGGCCGACCGGCGGCGCACCTTCGAGCGGGTCGCAGCGGCCCTGCGTCCCGGCGGGCGGTTCGCGTGGAACGTCTTCGCCTTCGACCACGCGGTCGCGGCGCGCCTGGACGGACACCACCAGGACGAGCCGGTCGGGCACTCCCTGAGCTACGCCGTGGGCGACAACCGCATCGACATCACCCTCGACGGCGGCGGCACATCGTCGCTCTGGTGGGCGACGAAGAACGAGTGGCTCGGGCTGATCGACGTCGCCGGGCTCGAGGTCGAGGCGCTCTACGGCGGCTTCGAACGCGAGCCGTTCAGCGAGGACTCCCGGGAGTACGTATGGGTTACGCGCCGGCCGGAGTGAGCGCCTACGACGCGATTGCCCGGATCTACGATCCGTGGAGCGTCAGCGTCACCGAGGACGTGGTGTTCTACGTCGACGAGGCGAAGCGGGCCGGTGGACCGGTCGTCGAGCTGGCGGTGGGCACCGGGCGGATCGCCGTACCGACGGCGGCCGAAGGAATCCGCGTGATCGGCATCGACTCGTCTCCCGGAATGCTCGACGTCTGCCGCGAGCAAGCCGAGCTCGCCGGTGTCGCGGAGCTCCTCGACCTCCGGCTCGGCGACCTCCTCGAGCCGCCGGTCGACGAACGCGTCCGCCTCGTCACCTGCCCGTTCCGCTCCTACCTGCACCTCATCGACGACGACGAGCGGCTCCGCGCCCTGGGAGCGGCACGCGAGCTGCTCGTTCCGGGCGGGCGGCTCGTGTTCGACGTCTTCGCCCCGGCCGCGGACGACATCGAAGAGACCCACGGCCGCTGGCTCGAGCGGGAGCCGGGGATCTTCGAGCGCGCCGACTGGGACACGCGAGCCCGGACGCTCACGCTCTCGGTCCGCGGCGAGTCCGGCGGCACCTCCTTCACGCTCGCCTGGCTTTCCCCCGACGAGTGGCGCGCGCTGCTGGAGCGGGCCGGGTTCCAGGTGATCGGCTGCTTCGGCTGGTTCGACCGCCGCCCCTACCGCGGCGGCGAAGACACAGTCTGGATCGTCCGGAGACCGCGCTGAAGCAGCTCGTGCGACGAAACTAGCGCCGGCGCCGCTCGTAGAGCGCCAGGGCTGCGGCCACGGCGACATTCAGCGACTCCGTGCCAGGCTCGAGCGGAATGGAGACCCGCGCGTCGCACGCGCGCACGACGGACTCGGGTAGCCCCTCGCGCTCCGCCCCCAGCACGAAGGTCACCGGCTCGCGCAGATCGGCCTCGGCCAGCGGCTCGCCTCCGTGCGCAACGAGCGCGACGCGCCGGCCGGGCGCATCCTCGAACGACCCGGTCGGCACGCGGAACGCCGAGCCCATCGAGGCCCGCAGCGCCTTCGGGCTCGTCGGGTCGGCGCAGCCGGACGAGAGCGCCACGAACGCCGGCCCGAGCGCGTCGGCCGAGCGCAGGATCGTGCCCACGTTTCCCGGATCGCCGACGTGCCACAGCGCGACGCCGGTGTCAGGCACACGCGCGGAAGCGAGACGAGGAAGGTCGTCCCGCCGGAAGACCGCGATCCGACGCGAGGGATGGGGTAGCGCCGAGACCGACGCAAGCACCTCCGCCGAGACGTTCTCGCCCGCGACGAGCAGCTCGACCGGCTCGAGCCCCGCTGCGAGCCCTGCGTCGACAAGGTCCTCCCCCTCGACGACGAAGAGCCCGAGCTTGTGCCGCTGCCGCGCGGAGGCGAGCTTGCGCACGAGCTTCAGTCGCGGGTTTTCGCCCGAGGTGATCAGGCTTCGAGCGCGGCCTTGGCCTGCTCGGCGATCTTGCCGAATGCCTCCGGGTCGCTCACCGCGAGATCGGCCAGCACCTTCCGGTCCAGCGGAATCTCCGCTTTGCGCAACCCGGCGACGAGCTGGTTGTAGGAGAGACCCTCCCGCCGAGCCGCCGCGTTGATGCGCATGATCCAGAGCCGCCGGAACGTGCGCTTCTTGTTCTTCCGGTCGCGGTACGCGTAGACGAGCGACTTGTCGACCTGCTCTTTTGCGCGCTTGTAGCTCGAGTGCTTGAGGCCCCAGTAGCCGCGGGCCTGCCCGAGCACCTTGCGGCGCTTCTTGCGGGCGTGAACGGAGCGCTTGACCCTCGGCATCGCTCAGCCCCGCCCCAACAGCTTCCTGACCGCCTTCTGGTTGCTCGGCGCGACCGGCTCAGCTTGCCGGACGCGCCTGCGCTTCCCTGACTTGCTCTTCACCAGGTGGCCCGGAGGCGTGGTCCGGTACCTCCGCCGGCGCAGGAGCTTCCCCGTCGCCGACACGCGGAACCGTTTCTTCGATGAGCTGTGTGTCTTCTGCTTTGGCATCGTCTTTCTTCACTCCCGCGTTCTTCGTGGGCCCTAGGAGCATCACCATGTTGCGCCCGTCGAGGAGCGGCGGCGACTCCACCTGGCCGATCTCCTTCACGTCCTCCGCCAGCCGCATCAGCAGGTCACGCCCGCGCTCGGGATGGGTGGTCTCCCGGCCGCGGAACATGATCGTCACCTTCACCTTCGCGCGCTGGTTGAGGAAGCGCTCGACGTGGTTCTTCTTGGTGTTGTAGTCGTGGATTCCGATCTTGGGCCTGAGCTTGATCTCCTTGACGTTGATCGAGACCTGGTGCTTGCGGGCCAGCTTCGCCTTCTGCTCCTGCTCGTACCGGTACTTGCCGTAATCCATCACCCGCGCGACGGGGGGATCGGCCTGGGCGGCCACCTCGACGAGGTCGAGATTCTTGCCCCACGCGTACTCGCGGGCTTCGTCCGTGTTCTTGATTCCGACCTGCTCGCCGTTCTCGTCCACGAGCCTGACCTTCGGCGCGCGGATCATCTCGTTGATTCTGGCTTGCGGTACCGGTGCGCGGTCCGGCTCGACCGTCCGGCGTGGTCTCAAAGGCCCTTCACCAAGCTCTCGGTTCCTCCTTCGTTAAACGACAAGACCGCTGCCAAGCAGCGGCCCATTTCCTCGTCCATCCGACTCGGTTGAACCTCCGCGAAGCTCAAACGGCTTGGGAGGTGAGGGTGGGCCCCTGCTTAGTCAGAGTCACAGCCTAGCAAGGTAGTTGCGAAGCTCGTCCAACGATTTTGTGAACTGCTCTCCCCCATGCTCGCGCACAGCGAGCGATTCGTCGGACTCCTTGTCGCCGTAGACGATCACGACCGGGATCTTCTCGACCTCGGCGTCGCGGATCCGCTTGCCGACCGTCTCGTCACGCTGGTCGACCTCGATCCGGTAGCCGTCGAGCTTCTGCTCCAACTCGTGGGCAGCGGCGCGGTGTGTCTCGCCGACCGGAATCACGCGGATCTGCACGGGCGCGAGCCAGAACGGGAACGCGCCGCCGTAGTGCTCGATCAGGATGCCGATGAAGCGCTCGAGCGAGCCGAGCAGCGCCCGATGGATCACGACAGGCGTGTGCTCCTGGTTGTCGGCGCCCATGTACCTCAGGCCGAACTGCGCCGGCATCTGGTAGTCGAGCTGGATCGTCCCCATCTGCCACGAGCGGCCGAGGACGTCGGTCATGTGCAGGTCGATCTTCGGCCCGTAGAAGACACCCTCGCCCGGGGAGACGACGTATTCCATCGCGTGCTTCTTGAGCGCGGTCTCCAGCGCGTCCTCGGCGTGATCCCACTGCGCGTCCGTGCCGAGACGGTGCTCGGGGCGCGTCGAGAGCTCGGCGCGCGCCTCGACGCCGAAGAGGCTGTACAGGTAGCGGGTGAAGTCGATGATCCCGTCGATCTCCTCCTGGATCTGGTCCTCCGCGATGAAGATGTGTGCGTCGTCCTGCGTGATGTGCTTGACGCGCAGCAGGCCGTGCAGCGTCCCGCCGAGCTCGTCGCGGTGCAGCGTGGACGACTCGGCGTAGCACAGCGGCAGGTCGCGGTAGCTGCGCAGCGCGCTCCCGAAGAGGAGCATGTGGCCGGGGCAGTTCATCGGCTTCAGGGCCAGCGGCTTCTCGTCCTCCTTGCCCTGGACGAAGAACATGTTCTCGCGGTAGTTCTGGTAATGGCCCGAGGTCTCGTAGGTTCCGATGTCGTAGAGCAGCGGCGTCTTCACCTCGACGTAGCCGCGCTTCAAGTTCTCGCGCCGTCGCAGGTCCTCGAGCGCGTTCCAGATCACCATCCCTTTGGGGTGCCAGAACGGCATCCCGGGCGCGTGCTCGGAGAGATGGAAGAGGTCGAGCTGCGTGCCGAGCCGTCGGTGGTCGCGCGCACGGGCCTGCTCGAGCTGCTCGAGGTGGGCGTCGAGGTCGGCCTGGTCGTAGAAGGCCGTCCCGTAGACGCGCGTGAGCTGCTTGTTCTTCTCGTCGCCGCGCCAGTACGCGCCGGCGAGGCCGGTGAGCTTGACCGCCTTGATCGGCTTCGAGTCCTGCAGGTGCGGCCCGCGGCAGAGGTCGGTGAAGTCGCCCTGCGTGTAGAGGGTGATCGGCCCTTCTGCCGTGTCGACGAGCTCGACCTTGTACTCCTCGTCCTCCTCGGCGAAGTAGCGGCGCGCCTCCTCCGCGGAGATCTCCTCGCGGTTCCAGGAGCGGCCCTCGTCGAGCTCGCGCTGGATCTCGGCCTCGATCTTCTCGAGCGCCTCCTCGCCGATCGGCTCCGGGAACTCGAAGTCGTAGTAGAAACCGTTCTCGATCGGTGGCCCGATCGCGATCTTCGTGCCGGGGTAGAGCCGGCGGACCGCCTCGGCAAGGAGGTGCGCGGTCGAGTGGCGCAGGACGTAGAGCGCGTCCGGGTCGTCTTTGTCGCGCGTCGTCACGATCTGGATCTGCTGGCCGTCCTCGAGCGGCAGGCGGAGGTCCTGGACGTGGCCGTTCGACCGGACCAGGACCGCTTGCTCGGCCAGCTTCGGGCCGATCGCGCGCGCCGCGTCGAGCCCCGTCGCGCCTTCGGCAAGTTCGAGCTCGGAGGAATCGGGCAGGACGACCTTCATGGAAGATGAGGATACTTCGGGGCCGCGCGACGACGACCGCAACGACGAGCTCGACGAGTCGCCCGCACCGGACCCCGAGGAAGGCGAGCCGCGGGCCGACGATGACCCGCAGGCCGACTAGTCACCCTCGACAGCGGCCTTGAGCTCAGCCGGGCATTTGAGCCAGTAGCTCTCGCGCAGCCACTCGCAGGCGGCCTCGAGCGACTCCTCGTCAGTAACGGCGGCCGTGATCCAGCCGTAGCGGCCGACGTGGCTCGCCGTCCGCACGTACGGCAGGAGATGGGCGATCTCGCGCTCCTCCTGCGTGAGCTTCATCGTCACGTCGACCGAGCCGTCGCGCATGACCATCCAGCCGAAGACCTTGTTCTCGCCGACCTTGAAGACGGGAAAATCGCCCCACGGCCGGTCCTCATAGGCCTCCGGGAACCCGAGCGCCAGCTCCGTGATCCGCGCCTCGATCGCCTCCAGCCGCACGGCCGCATTCTCGCCGTTTGGGACCGTTCGGCGCCGGGAAGCCGAATGTGACTCGAAAACGAGAAAGGAGATGCCATGGGGAAGAGCGTCCGAGATGCCATGACCTCGAACCCGTGCACGATCGAGGCGGACAAGCCGGTCGCGTACGCGGCGAAGATGATGAAGGACGAGAACGTGGGCATCGCCCCGGTCGTCGAGGGTGAACGCCTCGTCGGGACACTGACCGACCGCGACGTCGTCGTGCGCGTGGTGGCCGAAGGCAGGGACCCGCACACGGTCAACGTGCGCGAAGTCATGTCGATCGCGCCGGTGACGGTCGAGCCCGAGCACGATCTCGACGAAGCCCTGCGGTTGATGGCCAGCCACCAGGTCCGGCGCCTGCCCGTCGTCGAGGACGGCGACCGCGTGGTCGGCGTTCTCGCCCAGGCCGACGTCGCCGAGGAGACGAAGGCCAAGAAGACCGGCGAGCTCGTCGAGGAGATCTCGAAGGACTGAGGAGGCTTCGATGCCGAACAAGCGCGCCAACGTCAAGAACGAGAAGCAGTACGAGAAGCTCAAGGACAAGGGGATGTCGAAGGAGCGCGCCGCGAAGATCGCGAACTCGCCGGGCGCGTCGAGCCGCGGCGGCAAGAAGTCCGGCTCGGGCTCGTCGTCCCGGAGCAACTCGCGCCAGGGCGGCACGACCGCCCAGAAGAAGGCCGCGGACCGCAAGGGCGGTCGCGCTTCAGCGCGGAAGTCCTGACGGCCTAGACTCCGCTCCATGAGACCCGAGACCCTCACGTGCCGGGTCGGGGCGGGGTTGTCCGGCGCTCCGAGCGCCGTGCAAGCCGCCGCCGACGCGGCGCGGGAAGCCCGCGCAGCTGTCGGCGGCGGTGTCGTGGACCTGGCTTTCGTCTTCCTCTCGGCCGACCACGCAGACGACGCCGAGGCCGCGCTGTGGACGGCATCGTCGGAGCTCGAAGCAACGCATCTGCTCGGCTGCGTGGCGCAGGGCGTCGTCGGGCGCGAGCAGGAGCTCGAGCAAGGGCCGGGCGTTTCCGTGTGGGCGGCCGCGCTGCCCGGCGCGGAGATCGAGACGTTCTACGCGACGGCGTTCGAGACGGGCGACGGGGTCGCGGTCGGCGGCATCCCTGAACTCGAGGACGCCGACCTCGTGACGCTGCTCGTCGACCCGTTCACGTTCCCGGCGGGCGGCTTCCTCTCGAAGCTCGCCGAGGAAGAAGGCAACGTGCCGCTCGTGGGCGGGCTCGCGGCCGGGACCGGCGAGCCCGAGACACAGGCGCTGTTCCTCGACGGGGAGGTCTTGCGCGAAGGCGCGGTGGGCACGGTGCTACGCGGCGTTCGGGTCCGGACCGTCGTCTCGCAGGGCTGCGCGCCCGTCGGAAGCGATTCGGTGATCACGAGCGCCGAGGAGAACGTCGTCCTCGAGCTCGCCGGAAAGCCGGCGGTCGAGCGGCTCCGTGACGAGCTGCAGGCGATGTCGGTCGAGGAGCAGGGCCTGGCCGCGCGCGGCGGAATCCTCGCCGGGCTCGTCATCGACGAGAACCGGGCCGAGTACCGGCGCGGCGACTACCTGATGCGCGGCCTGATGGGCGCAGACGAGGACACCGGCGCGCTTGCGATCGGCGAGGCGGTTCGCGTCGGCCAAACGCTGCGCTTCCACGTTCGCGACGCGCGCTCGGCCGACGAGGACCTGCGCGAGCACCTCGCCGAGGCCCTGAACGGCGGCTCGGCGGCGGGCGCGCTCCTCTTCACCTGCAACGGCCGCGGGACGAACATGTTCCCGATGCGCGACCACGACGCCCAGCTCGTCGCCGAAGCGATCGGCGGCGACGCGCTGGCCGGGTTCTTCTGCGCAGGCGAGATCGGCCCGGTCGGCGGGAAGCCGTTCCTCCACGGCTTCACGGCAACGCTCGCCATCTTCCTGAACTAGGGGAGCTCGAGAACCATGCCCTCGCGGGCGAGGGTCGGCCCGTCGCCGTTGCGGCCGGCAAGCTCCCGGGCCCGCGCCTCGAGGCGGTCGAGCGAGTCGTCGTCGTGGAGTGGCTCGTGGTGGAAGAGCACGAGCCGCCGGGCCCCGACCGCGTCGGCGTACGCGACCGCGTCGGCCACGCTCGAGTGCCCCCAGCCGACGTATTGCGGGTACTCGTCCTCGAAGTACTGCGAGTCGTGGAGCAGCAGGTCGACGCCCTCCGCGATCGCGCCGCCCGAGATCCAGTCCAGCGTCTTCCCGGCGACGCCGCCGACCAGGGCCGGCTCGTGGTCCGGCAGGTAGGCGAGGCTCGCGCCTGAGGTCTCGATCCGGTACCCCACGGTCGAGCCAGGGTGGACGACGAGCGACGCGGAGACGGTCGCGTCACCGAGCTCCCAGGGCGTGCGGGGCACGTCGTGGAAGGTGACGCCCGCGGGCACGTCCCGCAGATCGAGCGGGAAGAGCGGCGGAGAGAACGCGCGCGAGATGCGGTCGCGCAGGCTCGAGACGGGGGACGGCGGCCCCCAGATGTCCACCGACACGCCCTCGTCCCAGAGCGGGCCGAAGAAGCGCAGCCCCTCCAGGTGATCGAGGTGCAAGTGCGTCAGGAGCAAATTGAGCCGCCGAACGCCGCGCCGGACAAGCTCCGCACCGAGCTCCCGGATTCCCGTGCCCGCATCGAGGACGAGGACCCCGCCGTCGTCGAACGCCACCTCCACGCAGGACGTGTTCCCGCCGTAGCGCACGGTCTCGATGCCGGGAGTCGGCAACGAGCCTCGGCAGCCCCAGATCTTCAGCCGCACGGGCTCACGCGCGCCAGAAGATCGTCACGCTGCCGACCAGCTCGTCCTGATGGGCAAAGAGCGGGAACGCCGTCACCTCGACCTCGCGGACGACGCCGTCGAGCCCGGTGATCCGAAAGCGCTCGTGCGCGGGTTGCCGCTCCCGGAGCGCGATCCCGGTCGGACGACGGTCGAGCGGGAGCGCCTGGTCGTCTTCGACGGAGCGCGGCGAGTATTGGGTCGCCCAGTCCTCGAGCGGCGTCTCCCCCGCCTCGGCGAACGACCGCCCGAAGATCTCGTCCGCCGCCTCGTTGTAGAAGACGAGCACGCCGCGCTCGTCGGTGATCAGCGTCGGCGTCGCGAGGTTCTCGGCGAACTCGCGAGCGAGGATGAGGACGAGGTGTTTCGGACGCACCGCGGCCACGCGCGAAGCCTACGCCGAACGCGTGGCCGCGAAAACTCCCGGGACTAGGCGCTCGCGGCCAGAGCCGGCGTGCAGCTCGAGCGCCCGCGCTTCTCCAGGTACTGCTGGTGGTAGTCCTCGGCCGGGTAGAACGTCTGCGCCGGCTCGATCGCCGTCACCACCGGCTTGCGGTAGCGGCCTGACGAGTCGAGCTCGGCCTTCGAGCGCTCGGCGGCCTCGCGCTGCTCGTCGTCGTGGAAGAACACGACCGAGCGGTACTGGTCGCCGATGTCCCAACCCTGGCGGTTCAGCTGCGTCGGGTCGTGCTTGCCCCAGAAGACCCCGAGCAGCTCGTCGTAGGAGACCTGCTCCGGGTCGTAGGTGACCTCGACGACCTCGGCGTGGCCGGTCGTGTGCGAGCAGACGTCCTCGTAGCGCGGGTTCTCCAGGTGGCCGCCCTCGTAGCCGACCGCGGTCCTGGTGACGCCATCGATCTGCCTGAACGCGGCCTCGACTCCCCAGAAGCAGCCGGCGCCGAACGTTGCCTTCTTCTCCACTATTCCTCCTCCAGCTTCAATGCTGCCGAATTGATGCAGTAGCGCACCCCGGTCGGGTGCGGCCCGTCCGGGAAGACGTGGCCGAGGTGGCCGCCGCAGGCCGCGCACATGACCTCGGTGCGGACCATCCAGAGGCTCCTGTCCGTCTCCTCGTCGATCGCCTCCTCCGACGCGGGTGCGTAGAACGCAGGCCAGCCGCAGCCCGAGTCGTACTTCGTCTCGGAGCTGAACAGCTCGGCGCCGCACCCGGCGCACCGGTACGTGCCCGGGTCGAACGTGTGGTCGTACTCGCCGCTGAACGGGCGCTCCGTGCCCTTCTCGCGCAGCACGTGGTACTGCTCGGGGCTCAGCTCGTTCCGCCACTCGGCTTCGGTTTTCCTGATCTTGTTCACGCTGAACAGTCTTGCAACTGCGGCGTTCGTTACGTCGTCCGGCTACTCTCGGAGGCGATCCTCGATGCTCTCCGACCGGCCAGTCGAGGCGCGCGGCCTCGTCAAGCGCTATGGCGCGATCACCGCGGTCGACAAGGTCGACCTGACCGTCGAGCCGGGGGACGTCTACGGGTTCCTGGGACCGAACGGCGCGGGCAAGACGACGACGCTGCGGATCCTGCTCGGGCTGATCCGTCCCGACGACGGCGAGGCCCGGCTCTTCGGCCGCGACCCGCAGCACGAGCTGCCCGAGGCGCTCGAGGGCGTCGCCGGCTTCGTCGAGACGCCGTACTTCTATCCGTACCTGAGCGGCCGGAAGAACCTCCAGCTGCTCGCCGCGTTCGACCTCGACGGCGGAAGCGCGCGGATCGACCAGCTGCTCCAGCTCGTCGACCTCACCGCGCGGGCGGACGACCGCGTCGGCGGCTACTCGCAGGGCATGCGTCAGCGGCTCGGCGTCGCCTCGTCGCTCGTCCGCAATCCGCGGCTGCTCCTGCTCGACGAGCCGACGAACGGACTCGATCCCGGCGGCATGCGCGACATGCGCACGCTCGTCTCACGGCTCTCAGGCGAGGGGATCACGGTGCTGCTCTCGAGCCACTTGCTCGCCGAGGTGGAGGAGCTGTGCAACCGCGTCGCGATCGTCCGCACCGGCCGGATCGTGTACGAGGGCATGCTCGCGGACCTGCGCGCCAGCGCCGGGACGAGCCGCTACCGGCTGCGCACGACCGACGCGCAGGTCGCCGGCCTGACGCTGCTGGAGCACTCGGCGGCGCGCGACGTCTCGCTCGACGGCGACGAGCTCACGTTCAGCGCCGGCGAGGACGAGGTCGCGGCGATCTCGCGCGCGCTGGTCGCCGCGGGCCTCGGGATCACGGCGCTCGTCCCGGAGCAGCAGAGCCTGGAGAGCTTCTTCTTCGAGCTGACCGAGGGCGAGCCGGCGGAGGCGGCCGCGTGACCGGCGCGCTCGTCGCCTACCGCTGGGAGCTGCGCAAGCTCGTGGCCCAGAAACGCACTTACATCGGCCTGGGTGCGGCGGCGCTGCTGCCGGTGGTCTTCGTGACCGTGATGGCGCTCCAGAAAGGCGGCCCCTACGACGCGCCGCTCGGCCACAACCTCCGCCGCACCGGCCTGGCGCTCGCGCTCGTGGTGCTGAACTTCGTCTCGCGCTTCGGCGCGCAGCTGGCGGCCGCGCTCGTCGCGGGCGACATCGTCGCGAGCGAGCACACCGGCAAGACGCTGAAGATGATCCTGACCCGGTCGCTGCGCCGAGGGCAGATCCTGACCGGCAAGACGCTCGCGTCTTTCACCTACGTCGTCGCGACGATCCTCGTCCTCGGCGCCGCCGGCCTGATCGCTGGCTCGGCCGCCTGGGGCTTCAACCCGCTGACGAACCTGAGCGGCGTGCGCGTCTCGGCGCTGCACACGCTCTGGCTCAGCGTCGTGGCGCTTGGCGTCTTCGCGCTGCCGCTGATCGCGGTGGCCGCATTCGCGATCTTCCTCTCGACCTGGACGCGCAACAGCGCCGCCGCGATCGTCGGGACGCTCGTCTACGCGCTTTCGATGGAGGCGATCGCCGGTCTCGTGCACCACCCCTGGGCGCAGCGCTACCTCCTCTCCGACCAGTTCGACGGGTGGCACGGGCTCTTCATGTCGCCGATCGACTGGTCGCTGATCGCACGCGCCGCCTGGGTCTCGGCGATCTTCGCGGCGGTGCCGCTGGCGCTGGCCTACGGGATCTTCAAGAGCCGCGACGTCGCGGACGACTAGTCGCTGAGCGCGCGGTAGCCGAGGAGCAGGCCGAAGCCGGTCAGCGCGAGGCCCGCGCAGACGTCGACCCCGCGCACCACCGGCGGCCCCAGCCAGCGCCGGCTGTACGAGACCGTCGAGCTGAGAATCGTGAACCACGCGAGGCTGCCGAGGCCGATCCCGACGAGGAGTGCCGCCGCCGCCTGAGGCCCGTGGACGTGGGCCGCGGCCCCCGCCGCGGCGAAGCCGCCCGTCCAGAGCGCGATCGTGAGCGGGTTCGTCGCGGTCGCCCCGAGCGATGTGACGAATGCGCGCCTCGGCGTGCGCACCTCTTCGTCCCACTCGCCGCCGGCACGGACGCGGAAGGCCGACCAGAGCGTGCGCAGCCCGAGCGCGAGGAGCACCGCGGACCCGAGGACGCCGAGCACGACCCGCACCTCGACGGTGCCGAGAATCGGCGCCAGCCCTGCCGCCGCGACGCCGGCGTAGAGGACGTCGATCAGCGCGATCCCGGCGCCGATCGACAGGCCCGTCCAGAGCGTGCCGCGCATGGTCGAGCGCACCAGGAAGAACGACATCGGTCCCGGCTGCGCTCCGACGGTGAAGCCGAGCTCGAGCCCGGCGGCGAGCGCGACGAGCATCAGGCCCCGAAGGTCTGCGCCAGCAGGAAGACGTTCAGCCCGGTGATCACGACGACCATCCCCCAGGCCAGGACGGTCGTGAGCCGGCCGTTCACGTGCACGCCCATCACGTCGCGGCGGCAGGTGAGCAGCACGAGCGGGATCAGCGCGAACGGGATCCCGAACGACAGGACGACCTGGCTGAGAACCAGCGCGCTGGTGGGGCTGACGCCGATCGCGAGCACGATCAGTGCGGGCAGCATCGTCACCGCGCGGCGAACGAGCAGCGGGATCCGGAGGTTGACGAAGCCGGCCATCACGACCTGGCCCGCGTAGGTGCCTACACTCGACGACGAGACGCCGGAGGCGAGCAGCGCGACCGCGAAGGTGAGCGCGGCCCCGCCGCCGACGAGGTGGGAGAAGCCTGAGTGCGCGCCCTGGATGGTGTCGATGTTCAGGCCGCGCACGTGGAACAGCTCGGCTGCGACCACGAGCATCGAGAGGTTGATCAGGCCGGCGAGGCCGAGCGCGACGATCACGTCGATCCGCTCGAAGCGGAGGATTCGCCGCCGCTCCTCGTCGTTCTGCGCGGGCACGCGCCGGTTCGTCAGCGCCGAGTGGAGATAGATCGCGTGCGGCATCACCGTCGCGCCGATGATCCCGACGGCGAGGTAGAGCGACTCCGTCCCGGAGAGATGCGGCACGAGCCCTTGCAGGGTCGCGGTCGAGGACGGTCCGATCTTGAACGTCTCGTAGAGGAAGCCGAGGAAGATCAGCCCGAGCAGCGCCGTGATCGCGAGCTCGAAGCGGCGGTAGCCGTGCCGCTGGAGCCCAAGGATCGCGAAGGCGATGAAGCCGGTCATGATCCCGGCCGGTAGCAGGGGCACGCCGAAGAGCAGGTTCAGGCCGAGCGCGGCGCCGAGGAACTCCGCGATGTCGGTGGACATCGAGATCAGCTCCGCCTGCACCCACATGAACCATGAGACCGGGCGCGGGTAGTGCTCGCGGAAGTTCTCCGGCAGGTCGCGGTCGGTGACGATGCCGAGCTTCGCCGAGAGGTACTGGATCAGCATCGCCATCAAGTTGGCGGTGACGATCACCCAGACGAGCATGTAGCCGAACTTCGCGCCAGCGCTGATGTTCGTGGCGAAGTTGCCGGGGTCGACGTACGCGATCGAGGCGACGAAGGCCGGGCCCAGCATGGCCAGCGTCGCCCGGCCCCGGCCCTTCGCCATCAGGCGCTCGACCGGTGTTGCGCCTTCGACGGTGGCGGTCGCGTCGAGCGGCGGCGTCACGCGTCCTCCGTTACCCGCATCGCGCGCGCGAGATTCGCGCCGAGGACGTGCTGCTCGTCACCGGCGCGAACATAGAGCGGTCCGTCGAAGGGCTGCCGCTCGACGACCTCCAGCCGCGAGCCCGGGACGATCCCGTGCTGCGCGAGGAAGCGGAGCATCTCGGGCTCGGCGTCGGAAACACGGACGAACGTCGCCTCCCTGCCCGGCTCCAGGTCGTAGAGCACGCCGGCCTCGTCGTCGGCGATCTTGAGCTCGCGACTCGGGATCGGGTCGCCGTGCGGGTCGAGCTTCGGGTCGCCGAGCTTCGCGGCGATCAGCTCCTCGAGGCCGTCCGAGAGCACGTGCTCCAGGACTTCGGCCTCCGCGTGCACCTCGTCCCAGCTCATGCCGAGGCTCTCGACGAGGAAGAGCTCGAGCAGGCGATGGTGCCGGATCACCTCGAGCGCCACGGCGCGGCCGCGGTCCGTCAGGCGGACGCCGCGGTAGCGCTCGTGCTCGACGAGGCCCAGGTC
Organism: Gaiellaceae bacterium; assembly: GCA_036518855.1. GTDB lineage: Bacteria > Actinomycetota > Thermoleophilia > Gaiellales > Gaiellaceae > AC-32. Next base: position 16,546 of record DATDMJ010000085.1, read on the forward strand.
GGCCAGCTTCCGGAGCATTCCCGAGACCGAGCCGGGCTGGACGTTCAGCCGCTCGGCGAGCGCCGTCGTCGTGACGGGTCCGCGCGGCTCCAGCATGTAGATCGCCTTCGCGTAGTCCTGCATGGCAGGTGTGAGCTCCGGCCGGTGGTGCACGAGTTCTTGAGGCATGCCTAAATCTTAGCTTAGGCGCGGCTGCATGCAACCTCAAGGTGCCGGCCGCGAGCGCCGATCTCGCATCCATGGCGATTCGCAACCTCGCGCTCGGCGTCGCTGCCGCGGCGGTGCTCTTCGTCTTCGGCACGATGGCCTCGTTCAAGGGGGCCGCGACCTGCCACGTCGACCTGCACTCCGCGGCCCAGGCGCCGCACCTCTGCGCGACCGCGGGGAACAGCGTCACGCTCTCCGTGTCGGCGATGCTGGGGCCGGGGCTGGTCGTCCTCTTGCTGTTGGTGACGGCGAGGCGGCGGACGATCGCCTACCTCACTGGCTTCTTCCTGGCCGCGGACGTCGTGCTGTTCGCGGTGTGGGGCCTAGTGGCGGACGGCAGCCTGCGGTACTAGGGGAGCGGAATCCCCATGATCGACCGGTTCGAGAAGGTGCAGTTCGCGGCGCCTCCACCGGTGACTCGGTACTTCGCAGTGAACGTGGTACTGCCGAGCGTGAGCCCGCTGAGGACGGACGTCGCGCTGGAGCGCTGGACCGAGCCCGCGGCGAGGATCACCGCGTTGGCATCCGTCGCGGAGATCGTGTTTGCGCCGCTCGCTGCGAACGACATGTAGCACGACGTCGAGCTCGCGTTCCCAACCATTTGCGCGGTCACCGTTATGAGCACCCGGCCGGTTGACGGAACGGGCAGCGTGATCGACGGGCCGACCGTCCCCAGGTCCCCGTACGCCGTCGAGGTGTCCGAGTCCGTTCCCGCGACGCTGTTGGCCACCGTGCCAGCCGTTCCAGCCGGGCCGGTCGGGCCGCGCACGCCGGTTGGGCCGCGTGCGCCGGTCGGCCCCTGAATACCACGCGGGCCCGTAGGACCCTGCGCGCCGGTGGGACCGCGGCCGCCCGTGGGCCCACGGTTGCCGGTCGGGCCGCGAGAGCCGGTCGGGCCGCGTGCGCCCGTGGTGCCGGCGCCGGTCGGGCCGCGCTGGCCCTGAGCTCCCGTCGGGCCGCGCGCGCCGGTCGGTCCTTGCGCACCTGCCGGACCGGTAACGCCACGCGCACCGGTCGCGCCGCGCGCGCCTGTGGCTCCGGTCGCTCCTCGCGCGCCCGTGGGCCCTTGTGCCCCGCGAGGGCCGGTCACTCCGCGCGCGCCGGTCGCGCCGCGCGCTCCGCTAGCTCCTGTCGCCCCGGTCGTCCCTCTGGCGCCGGCTGCCCCCGTGGCGCCTCGAGCCCCCGTGGCTCCTCTGGCACCGGTGGCGCCGGTCAGTCCGGTGGGCCCGGTTGCGCCGCGCGCGCCAGTGGTTCCCTGCGCTCCGGTCGGCCCGGTCGCTCCTCGCGCGCCGGTTGCTCCCGTCGCGCCCGTGGCGCCGCGTGCTCCGGTCGGCCCTTGCGCTCCTGCAGGTCCGGTCGCGCCTCTGGCACCGGTCGCTCCAGTTGCTCCTCTGGCACCGGTTGCGCCGGAAGCACCACGCGCTCCCGTCGGCCCCTGTGCTCCTGCCTGTCCGGTCGCCCCTCTGGCGCCGGTTGCACCGGTTGCTCCGCGCGCGCCTGTCGGCCCCTGTGCTCCGGGCGGCCCCGTCGCTCCCCGCGCTCCAGTTGCGCCGCGTGCGCCCGTCGCCCCTCTCGCGCCTGTGGCTCCTCTCGAACCCGTTGCGCCTCTGGCTCCGGTGGCACCGCGCGCGCCCGTTGCGCCACGAGCTCCCGTGGCTCCGGTCGCGCCCTGGGCACCGGCCGCGCCGGTCGCGCCCCTTGCCCCGGTTGCGCCGGCCCGGCCGGTGGACCCACGGGCGCCAGTCGCACCGGTTGGGCCTCGAGTGCCAACCGGCCCGGCGGGCCCGGTCGAGCCCTGCGGCCCCTGCGGGCCCTGCGGCCCGGGAGCGCCCGCCGCGCCCTTTGGCGGCCAGTCGACCTTTTGCTCGCCCTTGGGGCAGCGCTTCGTTGTCCGCAGCTTCAGATCGCGCCTCGTGTCGTAGTTCCCGTGCAGCTCGATGCACCCGATGAACTTCGTGGCGCTCTGTGCGCCGGCCGCTTGAGAGGCGGCCCGGCTCGAGCCGGCGATCGCGGAGACGAGGACGAGCGTCAGGATGATTCCCGCACCGATCGTCAAGAGCGTTCGGGAAACGCTCCCACAAGTCCCACGCGTCATCGAAGTCCGGGCCAAACGGACCCCCTTCCACACCTGACGAACCGATCCAACGTACTCCTAAGGGGTGAGGCTGTCTATCCGGTGTGCACCACCTCGACGGTGGTGTTGACTCCGGGTCTCACGGATTGCTGCGAGCTCCAGGCGTAGCCTGTTCGGAGTGAACGCGTTTGCTGCCCCACCCGGCCCGCGTGAGCGCATCCCGGGAGCGACCGTCGTCTCGTTCTATCGAGATCCGGTCGGCTCGCTTGCCCGGATGGCCGACCAGTACGGCGACGTTGCCCGCTTCCGCTGGGGGCCGCGCCACGAGTATCTCCTCAACCATCCGGACTTGATCGAGCAGGTGCTCGTGACGGAGCAACGCTCGTTCATGAAGGGCCAGGCGCTCCAGGAGACGAAGCGGATTCTCGGCGAGGGCTTGCTGACGAGTGAAGGCGATTTCCACCTGCGCCAGCGCCGGCTGATGCAGCCGCTCTTTCACCGGCGCCGCATCGGCGAGTACGGGGACGAGATGGTCGAGTGCGCCTCGGCCTTGCAGGCGCGTTGGCGCGACGGCGAGACCCGTGACATCCACGAGGAGATGACGCGGCTGACGCTCGCGGTCGTCGGCCGGGTGCTCTTCGCCGCCGACCTCGAGCGAGAGGCTGCCGAGGTGGGATCGGCCCTCACCGAGGCGATGGAATCGCTCCAGCGGTTCATGCTCCCCTTCTACGGCGCGCTCGAGCGCCTGCCGCTGCCCGGGCCGCGCAGAGTGCGCGACTCGCGCCGCCGCCTCGACCTGACGATCCACCGGCTACTCGCCGAGCGCCGCGCGAGCCCTGGTGGTACCGACTTGCTCTCGCTGCTGCTCGAGGCGCGCGACGAGAACGGCGAGCCGATGCCCGACACGCAGATACGGGACGAGGCGATGACCATCTTCCTCGCGGGACACGAGACAACCGCGGTCACGCTGACGTGGACGTGGATGCTGCTCTCTCGCCACCCGGACGTCGAGAGGCGGCTGCACGAGGAGCTCGACGCCGTACTGGATCGCCGGCCGCCGACGGTGCACGACCTCCCGAAGCTCACCTACACGGACACGGTCTTGCGGGAGGCGCTGCGGATATATCCACCAGCCTGGCTGATCGGCCGGCGCGCACTCGTGGACGTCGAGCTGGGCGGGTTCTCCGTTCCTGCCGGGTCGATCGTGATCCTGAGCCCCTGGGTCACGCATCGCGACGCGCGCTTCTTCCACGAGCCGTTGCGTTTCGACCCGGACCGCTGGACAGGCACGGCCGAGGCGGAGCGCCCGCCGTTCAGCTACTTCCCGTTCGGCGGCGGGATCCGCCGCTGCATCGGCGAGTCGTTCGCGCTGATGGAGGCAAAGCTGCTCCTGGCCTCGATCGCGCAGCGCTGGCGCCTTCGTCTCGATCCGGCTCAGGCCGTCGACGTATTGCCGCGCATCACGCTTCGCCCGCGCTACGGGATGCGGATGCGCCTCGAGGCCCGCACCGGTTCGTCGATCAGGTGACGCAGAGTGGCATCAGTGGCGCCACCGCATCGCGCAGCGCCACGTCTGGGACCACCGGCCGGGCCCCGCGCGGAAGGTGAAGGAGTCCGGAT